>JASFVG010000010.1:0-26840 GCA_050049955.1 Anaerolineae bacterium
TCGCCAGGGCCCCAATCCAGATGCCGCGCCACAACCGCCGACTGATCACACGCCGCAGCGCCAGGAACCCCAGAATCACCCACACGCCGAGACCAGCCACAAGCCCCATCAGTGGGCCACGGCTCTTCGTGTACCATATCGCAATCAGCTGAACCAGGAAGGTGAAGATGTACACGGCAGCACGCAGCATGTCCGCGGCCCCCGTCTCCTCGTCGGTCAGGATGGAACGGAAGGCGTCGACCACGCGGGAAAGCGTGGGGGGCGCGGCCATGATCATGTACGCTGCGACAAAGATGGCGTTCCCCATGTTGGAGGCCACACGCCGCGTCACATCCCCACCCCAGGGCAGTGGGTCCAGCCTGTTCCGCTGGACCAGGCCGTAGAGGGCAATGGGCAGGCTGTTCAGGATGATGACGGTCAGCAGACGCTCCAGCTGCGCGCGCGACCGCAGCCCCTCGAGGATGACCAGGAACACCACGATGTACGAAAACGCCGTATACGTGCCCTGGAGCCGCTGATACGACCCGAAGAAGCTGACCCACGGGTTGACGGACAGCACCGTACTGACCAGATAGACGACGACCGTGAAGAGCGTCGGCAGCACCAGCGGCGTCTTAAGCGACAGCCCGATTTCGCGACGGCCGTGTATCCGCTCCTCGATGACTTTCACCAGCCAGACCGCCGCCATCACCAGAGCGATGGTTCGCAGGGTTGTCAGTTTGTCCGGCTCGAAGACCCGGCTGGAATAGACATTGAAGAAAAGCGGCGTGACGATCACGGCCAGGAGCCAGCCTACCTCCAGTACTCTCTCACACCACGCACTCAATCTAGTTGAAGCCATAGGCATCCCTATTCGCCATACAGACTATAACGCCGTCAGTCATACTCCCGTTACACACCGCGTCTCGTCAGCGACCTGCCGCCGGGCCGGCGCCCTCCTTCATCCGGAACCATGCGATGGTCCTCTTCAGGCCCTCCCTGAAGCTTGTGGGAGTCTCGAAGTCCAGGAACTCTCTAGCCCTGCTCACGTCGGGCACGCGACGTCGCGTCTCCTCGAAATCGGGTCCGTACGCCTCGGCGTACGGCAAATGGACGACCTCGGAGGCGGAATCCGTCAGCTCCACGATTAGCGCCGCCAACTGGTTAATCGTCATCTCGCGATTTGAGCCGATGTTGAACACCTGTCCAGCGCCTTCACGCACCGTGGCGGCTCGTATCGTGCCCTCCACCGCGTCCCGCACGTAGGTGAAACAGCGGGTCTGCTCGCCGTCATCATACACCGTTAGCGGCTTTCCTATCAGGGCCTGGGTAATGAACTTGGCAATGACGCTTCCGTAGCCCCTTGGATCAAGCCGAGGTCCGTAGGCATTGAAGTAGCGAACGACGCTGACCGGCAGCCCCTTCTGGGCGTAGGCCAGGGCGAAGTACTCATCAATGGCTTTGGCATCAGAATAGGACCAGCGGTTGACCGTCGTGGGGCCGAGGAGCCGGTCACTGTCCTCGCCGAGGGGGACCTGGTCTGACTTGCCGTAGATTTCAGAGCTGGAGGCGACGACTGTCTTCGCCCAGTACTTGAAGGCCAGCTCGAGCACGTTCTCCGTGCCCCGCACGTTGGTTATGATCCCCTGAAGGGGATCCTCAACCACGTACTTGACGCCAACCACGGCGGCGAGATGGTAGACCAGGTCTGTCTGTCGAACAAGCCGCTCCAGCGTGCTCAGGTCAAGGATGGACCCGTTGACGAAGTGGAAGCGGTCGCTGTCCAGATGATGTTCAATGTTGGAGACTTTACCGACAGAGAGGTTGTCTAAGACTGTGACCTCGTGGCCTTGCTCCATCAAGGTGTCGACCAGGTTGGAGCCGATGAATCCAGCGCCACCAGTGACGAGAATCCTCATAGTTAAGTTCCAAGGTCCCGCGTAGCAAGACCGTTATCTGCACAAAGACAGCGGCTCAACGCTGTTCCGCGTCGCCCCCTGCGCATGGGTTCCCGGCGTCTAGGCCGGTGCAACTCGCCATATGATACTCGAGGCAGGATAGAAGTCAAGCATCCCCCTTCGCCTCCGGCCACTTGACGACAAAACCCCGGCTTGCGCCGGGGTTTCCTTCACCCGATATCCGAGGTTGGCCCTGTGAGGCTGGGGCCAAGACGCACGTCCTAGGCTGTCGATACCTGCCGAGCGGTCGTCCTCGTTCGAAGCCAACGGATCAGTACGACAACGCCGCCGACCACCGAGGCCACGGAGACGGCCGCCCCAGCCACCGCGGCACCGATCACAGCGACCCGGTGCCGTCGCTCCCGCGACTCCATCTTGCGCCCAGCGGCCTCCACGATTTCCGCGCCCAGGCTTTGCACAAAGACCGGCGACGGGCGCAGCGGCTGCATGCGCTCGGCCAGCAGATCAGCCAGACGAGCGAGCGACGCTAGTTCCGTATGCTCCTCCTCGGTCAGCTCGCCGCCTACCTGCGCACCCCGGCTCTCCAGCCCTAGACTACCTCGCCCATCGACATGGGTCGCCAGCGCCTCCCGTACCCTCTCTTCCCCCATCACTCTCTCTCCCTGCCGCCTAGACCAGTTCTCCCCATTCTCCGGCCAGATCGTCCCGCAAACTCACCAACGTACGGTGATAGAGCGATTTGATCGCTCCTTCGGTCCGGCCCATCACCTTGCCAATCTCGGCGTTTGTCAGCCCCTCGACGTGCTTCAGAATGATCAGCCGCTGCCGGTCGGGCGCTAGCCGGCGCACCGCCGCCAGTAGTACGTCCTTCTCATCCGACTTCTCGGCGCGGGCTGCGGGCCCCCTCCCCTTGGGAGCCCGCAACACCAGGTCGTCCAGCGAGATCATCGTCCGGCGGCTCTGGTCCCGGTGCCAGTTAGCCACCAGATTATGTGCTATGCGATAGAGCCAGGCCGAGAATGGGGCTCCCCGATCCTCGTAGCCCGGGAAATGGTTCAGAGCCCGATAGAACGTCCGTGCGGTCAGATCCTCCGCGTCCTGATCATTGCCCGTCCGGTAGCAGATGTAGTTGTAGATGTTGCCCACATACCGGGCGTACAGCTCTCCAAAAGCCGCGGGGTCCTGCTTTGCCCGGACGATAAGGCTTGCGTCGCTTTCTCTCTGCATCATTTGATTCAGCTCGAATCAAGTATGGTCGAAAGAGACGCAACAGCCTCGGCAGAGCGACTGCCTAGCAACCATGAAAACACTGTCGCGCCTCCGCAGTTACGTCACCCGGGTACGAGGCCCAGGCCCTTCATGTGCCATGGCGTGGCCTATCCCTTCGCCCAGACTGCTTCCGGCGCCAAGATGGGGGGCACACTCGTAGATGTCTGGCTACGCCCTGATGGCAGAGGACTCCAGTATACCAAAGGGGCGTCGCATGGTCAACCTGACAGCTCACGGAAGCTCAACCGAGGCCCCGTTTGCCGCTGCCCGTCTCCCGGTATACAATGGGTTCACGCCGAGCTCGGTGCCCCCGCGGGTGCGGCGGCACCGGCTGCGATGCAGCCAGGAGACCGTATGTCAAGAGCCACATACCATTTCCCAGCCGCGTTCCTCTTGGGTGTCGTCACAGCGGCGCCTCAAGTTGTGGGCAGCAACGTCAGCGACGAGCGAGGTGCGTGGGAGTGCTCGGCGCCCATCCAGCGCTACCGCGGCCCGGTTCAAGCCGGTGCCATCACCCCCCAGCTCATCGGTACCTGCGCGCCAGACTTGCGGACCGTACGTCTTCCGGGGTTGGACCAATGACCTACTGTCCCCGGTGCGGCACCGACATGGAGACGGCCGAGTTGACCGGTCGCGTGCGGGAAATCTGCCCGCAGTGCGACTTCATCTTGTATCGAAACCCCGTGCCCGGGGTCGGCGTGCTCGTGGAGATGGAGGGCGGCATCGTCCTCGTCTGCCGGGGGCAGGAGCCCTTCTCAGGCTGGTGGGCCCTTCCGGCCGGGTACATTGAGGCCGATGAGAGCGTTGAGCAAGCTGCCATCCGTGAGTGTCGGGAGGAGACCGGGCTCAGGGTCGAGCTGCTGGAGCTTTTTGGCGTCTACTCCTTCCCGGAGGGTCCCGTGCAGAGCGGGATTATCATATTCTACCGGGCCCGGCCGTGCGACGGTGCGCTCGAGGCAGGCGACGATGCCCAGGACGTGGCGGTGTTTCCCTCTGACGCGCTGCCCGAGAAACTGGCTTTCCGCACGCATCGCGAAGTGCTCGCCCGCTGGGTAGAGAGCCGGTCGCGTGAGCCGAGCTCCCAGGCGCTCGGCACCGTGATACGAGAGGCCCGGCCCGAGGATGAGGTGCGTGTTCTCGATCTCCTCCCCCTGATCCCCGCCAACACGGAGATGACGGCAGCAGACAGACTGGCTGCGGCCCAGCGCTTTCGCGAGAGCCCGGCCATCGACGTCCTCGTGGCGGACGTCGACGGTGACGTGGTGGGATTCCTCGTGCTGGTCTTCGTCCCTGCACTGTCGGGGCTGCGGGCGCTGATCGATGACCAGGCGGTCGATCCGGAGTATCGACGGCAGGGGCTGGGGGGCGCGCTGGTCGAGGCAGCCATTCAGCGGGCCAGTCGCCGCGGTGCAACACACCTTCTTGTTGACACGTCGCGGGGCGACCCCTCCGTACGCGACTTCTACGCGGCCTGCGGGTTCGATACAGAGGGCATCGCGCCGCTGCGCATCCGATAGCGGTACTGCTTGCTGGTCGGGCGCTGGAAGACCGCTCCAGCTGGTGCCCTGCCACCTCGCCAGCCACGGGGCCGTCTTCACGTTTCATGATTCGGGGGGGATTCCGGGCACTCAGCGGCAGGAGGAGGCACGCGCCTGTCACAAGGTCGTGCCCCGTGTCCCCACGCCAGCCGGCGGGGACTAGAGGAACAGCTCCATGAACACCTCGTCTTCGTACTGCCCGTCTATCTTGACCTGTCGCTCCAACACACCCTTACTGACGAAGCCTAGGCTCTCATAGAAGGCCCGCGCGCCAGCATTGCCCGCCCTGACGTAAACGACGAGCTTCTCGAACCCGCTGGCGCGAGCATGCGCCAAGACGTGCCCCGCCAATCGGCGTCCGATCCCTTGCCGTCGCCACTCGGGCAGGATGATGGTCCCCAGAACGCCGACGTGATCGAATGCATCGCTGTAGTCGGCCCACAGGTCCAGAGATTGGAAGCCGACGATGCTGGCGTCCACTTCTGCGATGAAGATGCCCTCGCGGCCGGAGAGCGAGCGGATGTACGCCTGTTCCTGCTGGGGGGTGAAGGGCCGAGTGACGGCGGTGTGCACGCGCTCCTCGCAGACGACCTCCCAGATGGCGGAGATCGCCGCCGCGTCCTCGGGGGTCGCCCGGCGATATAAGCGAAGCGGCGCGCTTTGCTGCATCCCTAATGCATTGAGCCGGCCCCTATGGGTTGAGCCGGCCCCAATTCTTGAGCCGCCACGGTCCCCACGAAGCCGGCTCCACGTGGCGGAGAGGGCGGGATTTGAACCCGCGGAGCCCGAAGGCTCACGCGCTCTCCAGGCGCGCGCATTCGGCCGGACTATGCTACCTCTCCACGCCTACTTATAGAGGATTATAACACCCGAAAAGGCGGCTGGCAAGGAGGCTGCCGCAGACAACTCCCATCGACTGCGTGGCCTAGCACGAGCTGGCGGCCCCATTTGGCGGGGACCGCCGTCGGCGGAGGCTGCAGTTCGGACCCGGCCTCGCATGGCTTCGTCGGCGCAGCCGGCCCGCCGGTCACCGAACTGGGAGAGCGCGCCGAATCGTGCTAGAATCCTCCTCGGACGACCGCCGTTGAGCGGCAGAGTGGGGCGTTCGCACGCTGTCCGCCGTGCTTGCCCCAGCCAGGTGCTGATGCCTACGGTCGCGATGAGGCTCAATCCCGCGAACCGAGCCAGGGCTGCCGTCCCGAAACCATGCGACTTCTCGTTGCCACGCACAACCGCGGTAAGGTGCGAGAGTTTGAGCAGCTTCTCGCCCCTCTGACTGCGCCGATCTGTTTCCCGGATGACCTGGACATCCACCTCGACGTGCGCGAGGACGGCACAACGTACGCTGAGAACGCCCGAAAGAAGGCCACTAGCTACGCCATGGCCTCCGGTCTCCCAACGCTGGCCGATGATTCGGGCCTCGAGGTTGACGCCCTGGGTGGTGCGCCCGGCATCCATTCTGCCCGCTACATCTCCGGACGCGACGCGGACCGCGTCGCGTCGCTGCTACACCACCTGCGCCGCGTGCCGCGCGAAGAGCGCGCCTGTCGCTTTCGGTGTGTGGTCGTGGTCGTCACCCCCGACGGAGACGTCCACCAGGCTGAAGGTGTGTGCGAGGGCAGCATCGCCTTCGAGCCAGCCGGTGCCAGTGGCTTCGGATACGACCCGGTCTTCTACCTGCCTGGCTACGCATGCACCATGGCCCAGCTTCCGCCCGGCGAGAAGAACCGCATCAGCCACCGCGCTCGCGCCGTGCAGGCGGCGCTTCCGACCCTGCGGCGCCTTCTTGAGCAGGAATGACCAGACAGGGGACTGCCTGGAAGCGGAAGTACCCCTTCGGCGCGCCGGTTGCCTGGCAGGACCACCATGGTATAATCGCGGGTTGAGGCCGGCTGCGAGGGTTGCACGGCCTCGGATCTTGACCTATGGATATACCACTGCCGGGACCTACCGACAGGGAGTGCCACAAGGCCTCACAGTCCTCACGCCCACGATCTATCTTCCTACGCCTGGCGGCGTACTGTGCAGCATTGTTCTGGCGTACCTGTGTGGACTGGCCCGATAAGCGTCCCCTTCTGATCCGCGTTACGGCCCACATGACCATCCTTGCCCTTGCTCTGGCTGCCGTTGGCCTCAGTGGGGTGGCGATAACCGCTCCGCGGATTGTTGCGGGTGGCCCGTCCGGTAATAGTCTGGTATCCTCCGTGACCGCGGAGAGACAGATCGACCAGGCGACACCGTCCCCGAGCGTCATCGTCGCCAATGACAACGTCAACACCATCAGTCGCCGGCCGGTTCCTCACACGACGTTCCCCGATCGCCCGCGCGACGGTGTCATAACCTACACGGTCCAACAGGACGACACCATCTTCACCATTGCCGCTCAGTTCGGTTTGGCGCCAGAGACTGTTGTCTGGAGCAACCGCGAGGTGATCCAGGACGCCCCCTGGCTCATCCAACCCGGGCTTCAGCTCTACATCCTTCCGCTGGACGGGGTCTATCACACGGTGCGCGCTGGGGAGACGACCCGGACGATCGCGGACGACTACGGCGTGGTATCAGCCGCCCTGTATGCCGAGTGGAACGACATCGCGGAGGGGGAACCTCTTCGTGAGGGCCAGCTTCTCGTGGTTCCGGGCGGGACGAGCGATGACGTCACGTGGAACCCTCCGGCGCCCGAGCCCAGCCAGCCCGTCTACGCCTACCGCTACAGCCCGAGTTCGGTGCCTGCGGCGGCGCCAAATAACTGGTTCATCCTGCCAACCGGCAGCAGTCTCGTCTCGGGCTGGTACTTCCACGACCCGCGCAACCCCACCCACATCGGCCTTGACTACAAGTGCAACCAGGGAGACCCTCTCTACGCTGCTGACAACGGGGCGGTGACCATTGCGGGGTGGCACGGATCCTACGGAATCCTGGTCGAGATCAGCCATGGTAATGGCTTCACCACCCGGTACGGTCACCTGAGCCAGCTAGCCGTCGGAGGCGGGCAGGCCATCAACCAAGGCGGTATCATCGGCTACTGCGGAACGACCGGCTGGTCCACCGGACCCCACCTTCACTTCGAGATCCGCCTGAACGGCGTGCCACAGGATCCCATGGCTTATCAGCCGTAGGTCGAGAGACACCTGCATGCCTCCCCCACAGCGCCATAGCCTGCTGCTGTCCATGATAAGAAGGAGGGATGCGCTCTACCGCTGGCTTGAGGAGAGGGGGGCTCGAGCCGTCGCGCGGCTGGCAGTCGCCGTCTACCGTCTGTCCGGCGAGTACTGGCGCGACTGGTGCCCACTCCTCACCCGGATCAGCGCTCACGTGGCTGTTCTTGTCGTTGCCGCTGTGGCCATCGCGCTGAGCAGCATCGATTGGCCTGCCCGGGCCGCCACGAGCCTGTCGGTCTCCGCGGCTCTGCCCGCCGCCGGGTCAGGCGAGCCCTCCGAGAACAGGGTCTTGGGAGCGGCAGCGACCGCTGAGAACCCGGTGTTGCCCGCCATCGCGAACCAGACCTGGGACGTCGTCCTCCGCCAGGCGGAACCCCACACCACGATCCCCGATCGCCCACGCCTGAGCATCGTTACGTACACCATCCAGGCCGGCGATACCGTTCAGCTGATCGCTGACCAGTTTGGCCTCTTGCCGACGACCATCATGTGGTCTAATCCGGCCATTGAGGACGCGCCCGACCTGCTGCGAATTGGCCAGGAGGTTATCATTCTGCCCTTAGACGGCGCGTACCATGAGGTCGGCGAGGAAGACACGCTCCAGTGGATCGCCGAGAAGTACCAGGTTGACTCCGACGCAATCGTCAGCTGCGAATACAACACGCTGAAGGGCGCGCGCGGCGCGCTAAGCCCGGGCGACTTCCTCGTCATTCCCGGAGGCGAGAAGCCGTATGAACCAAGGGTGGTCACGGCCTACACCGGATCCGTGCCGCAGGGCGCTCGGGGCACGGGGCGTTTTCAGTGGCCAGTGCTAGGGAGGATCACCCAGGGCTACTGGTATGGCCACCGGGCGATCGACATCGGAGCCCCTACGGGGAGTGCAGTCCTGGCCACTGATGGGGGCTTCATCAGCTTCGCGGGATGGACGGACGTGGGGTACGGCTACCTGATTGTCGTCGATCACGCCAATGGCTTCGCCACCTACTACGGCCACCTGAGCAACATCTACGTCGTCGAGGGGCAGGCGGTCGACCGGGGAAAGGTCATCGGTGCAGTGGGCAACACCGGCAACTCGACCGGCCCCCACCTACACTTCGAGGTACGCTACGAGGGCACACAGCAGAATCCCAGGGCGTACCTGCCCTGACAGGCAGGAACTCCGGTGCGACCACTTAGGAACTGACGCATCCCTCGGCCCGCAACCCCCGCCCGCAGGCCGACGCCCGGCCTATCCCGGCTAGTCGATCAGCTCAGACTGCTACTTGGCGTACTCTTCCGCCCGAACCTCGCGGATCACCGTGACCTTGATCTGCCCCGGATACTCCATGCTGCCCTCAAGTCTGCCAGCGATCTCCTTAGACAGCCGGATGGCAGCAAGGTCATCGATCTTCTTCGGCCTGACGATGACGCGGACCTCACGGCCCGCCTGAAGGGCGTAGGCTTCATCGACCCCGTCGAAGGACTGGGCGATCTCCTCCATCGTCCGCACGCGCTTTAGGTAGAACTCCAGACTCTCGCGGCGCGCTCCCGGCCTGGCGCCCGAGATGGCGTCGGCGGCCTCGACGATGATGGCCTCAACGGAGTTCTGCTTCATCTCATTGTGGTGGGTCTCGACGCAGTGGACCACGGCCTCCGGTATGCCGTGCCGCCTACAGATCTCGGCCCCGATTTCCACGTGCGTCCCCTCGTTCTCGAAGTCGACCGCCTTGCCGATGTCGTGAAGCAGCCCTCCTGCACGGGCCACATCAGCATTGGCTCCCAGCTCCTCCGCAATCATCCCCGCCAGCTTGGCCGTTTCGATTGCGTGGGCGTACTGGTTCTGTCCATAGCTCGTGCGGAACTTCAGCCGGCCAATGAGATCCGTTACCTTGTTGGGGAGTCTGTGCACGCCGACCTCGTAGGCAGCCTGCTTACCCTCCTCGCGGATAGTGGTCTCGATCTCGTCTTGGCTCTCCCCAACGAAGCGTTCGATGTTGGTCGGGTGAATCCGGCCATCAAGCACCAGGCGCTCCAGCGCTCGCCGCGCCGCCTCACGGCGCACCGGGTCGAAGCAGGAGATCGTGACCGCCTCAGGCGTGTCGTCCACCACGACATCGACACCCGCCGCCCTCTCGAAGGCTCGGATGTTACGTCCTCCGCGGCCGATGATGCGCCCCTTCATGTCATCGGACGGGAGCGACACCGTGGACACCGTCACCTCGGCCACGTGCTCGCTGGCGATGCGCTGAATCGCTGTGGTGATCACCTTGCGAGCGCGCCTGTCCGCTTCCTCCTGGGCCTCAGCCTCCACCTCGCGGATCACCCGTGCCATGTCCTGCCTTGCCTCCGCCTCGACTGAAGCCAGTATCTCCTGGCGCGCTTCTTCCCGACTCAAGCCGGCCACCCTGTGAAGCAGCTCTTTGCGTTCCTGCTCCATCTCCTCGACTTGGTTGCGCTGTCTGTCCAGCGCGCTCTGACGCTTGTTGAGGGTCTGTTCCCGGCGCTCCAGTCGTTCTTGCCGGTGATCGAGCTTCTCCCGCCAGCTCTGCAGACGCTCCTCTGCGCGGCGGACACCTTCCCGGCGTCGCTCCAGCTCCTGCTCTGCCTCCTCTCGCTTCCGAAGGGCCTTGTCCTTGGCAGCGAGAACGACCTCCTTGGCCTCCTTCTCCGCCGCTTCAACACGCCGCGCAGCTGCTTCTTCCTGCTCCCTCAGGCCAGCCTGTACAAGGTAGGCCCGCACCAGGAATCCCAAGCCAAATCCAACAGCCAGCGCCAGGACGGCGGCCGCCAGCGTGATTATTGCCTCTCCAATCATCTTCCCTCGCTTTCACTCTCTTCCTCGCAGCGTCTTTCCTCGACCATCTCCTCAACCAGCGGCTTGATCACCGAGTAGGAGAAGCCTCGACGCGCCATATATGCCTGCAGCTTCCGACGGAAAGCGGACAAATCCCCGAGCGGCAGCCTCCTCGCGCCGGCATACGCCGTCCTGCGAGCAGCGGCCCCCTCATCGTAGGTCGCCAGCGCTTCGTCGATGATTTGGCGTGTGACGCCCTTCTGCGCCAACTCATGACGTAGCCCTCGCAGTCCACGAGGATTGAAGCGCTCCCGGTTGTCCACCCAGTATCTCGCAAACTCCCGGTCATCCAGCAGGCCAGCGCGCTCCAGCCTCGTAATCACCGCGTCGACAATCCAGTCATCCACATCCTTCTCTCGCAGATTGCGACGCACTTCGGATGTACTGCGCGGGCGGTACCCAAGATAATCCAACGCGCGCCCGTGGGCCCGGTCAATTCCGTCCTTCCTCCGTAGCAACTCGATCTCATCGTCGTTCAGATCCTGCCCCACTCGCAGGCGAACCGCTTCGACCGCCGCCAGCCCGAATCCGAACTCCCCGTCCAGGTAGACATTGACGCGATCCTTGTTCCGCTTCTGATACGTCAGGGCCGTGATCTTTCCAGCCATCATGCACCTGCACCGTAGATGTCGCCGCCAGCCGGCACGCTCAGCTCATCCGATCCCGCCAGCCAAGAGGCAGAGCGCCATAGAAACAACAAGGCCGTGGCTCACAGGCCACGGCCAATGACGAACGGTCGTCACTGTTGATCCCTAATCCAGTTGTCGTCCCCTGTATACGTAGGGGGGAAGATATCCTTCTCAGTCCGGTGGCTGGCCCCACTCCATTGCGCAGGATCACGCGCTCCCAGCCACGTGGTTTCCTTACGGTCTAGTGCTCAACCCCTGTCGCAGGAGCCCCCATTTACGCAATATGATGTCTTCCACAAGTCAGCGGCTTTGAGCCAACATATCAGAGAGCTTCTTGCTTCTCAGACAGGCAGTAGGTACAAAGTACACGCATAGAAGGATACTCTCAATCCGGTGATCAATGGGTCAGACACCGGCAACTGGCAGGATCAATCCGTGGCCAATCCCCTAAGATTGGTAACGAAGGGCCGTGACCCACTGGGTCACTCAGCCTCGGCTTCCTCCTCAACCTCTGGCGACGAGGCGGAGGGTGCCATCGTCCCCTCCTCCAACATCTTCTTACGGACAGCGACTGCGATCGACTCTGCGACCTCAGGGTTCTCCCGCAGGTACTCCTTGGTCCGCTCGCGCCCTTGCGCCATGAGCTCCTCGCTGTCGTGGTAGTAGTACGACCCGCGCTTCTCCACGACACCCAGGTCTATGGCCACGTCGAGTAGATCGCCTTCCCTGCTGATACCCTCAGAGTACATGAGGTCGAACTCCGCCACCCTGAACGGCGGTGCCACTTTGTTCTTGGTCACCCGCACCCGCGTGCGGGTTCCGATCAACTCCCCCCGCTCCTTGATCGACGTGACGCGGCGGATATCCAGGCGCACCGAAGCATAGAACTTGAGCGCGCGCCCGCCAGATGTCGTCTCTGGATTGCCGAACATCACCCCGATCTTCTCCCGCAGCTGATTCGTGAAGACGAGAGCTGCATTCGACTGCTTAATCGCACCGCTCAGCTTGCGGAGCGCCTGACTCATGAGCCGCGCCTGGAGCCCCGGATGCGAATCACCCATCTCTCCTTCGATCTCGGCCCGTGGCACGAGCGCAGCGACCGAGTCAACCACGATCACATCCACCGCACCAGATCGGATCAGGGTCTCGGCGATCTCCAGCGCCTGCTCGCCGGTGTCCGGCTGCGAGATCAACAGGCCATCGACGTCGACGCCCAGGTGCCGCGCATAGGCAGGATCGAGGGCGTGCTCCATATCGATGTAGGCGGCCGTGCCACCCTGCTTCTGTGCCTCAGCTACGATGTGTTGAGCAAGGGTCGTCTTGCCGGCGCCGTCGGGCCCGTAGATCTCCGTGACCCGACCGCGGGGCACGCCACCTACGCCAAGCGCCCGATCCAGCGCCAAAGACCCTGTGGGGATCACCTCCACATCGAGGTGCGAGACCTCACCCATGCGCATCACGGCTCCCTCTCCGAAACGCTTCGTCAAGTTGTCCAACGCCCTGTTCAATGCTTGCTCTCGACCGGTCTCAGCCATGTGCACATCCATCGCGCTCTTGGGCGCAGGTACATCGACGCTTGCCACCCACGCCATGTGTTAACACCACCATAACATAGTGTACATCAAACGCCACGGAATGGCAAATGGCACGTGCGCGCGCCCAATCGTATGTGGCTCGAGACAAGAGTAGGCCCATCGGGCTGGTCGGCCGAACTACTCAAGCGGGACCGGCAGGCGGCGAACCGCATTGCCAGCGGCACCACTGCCGAGGGCCCAGGAGGGGTTTAGAGCGCCTGGCGCCTCGCTAGCTCCTCAACGTATCCTACGATGGAGGCAGCGTGGGTGTTATGGGCTCGGTGGGCGTCACCGCCGGCGTGACCGTGGGTGTGGCAGACGGCGGAAGCGTTGGGGCGGCTTGCGCGGCGGGTGTCGCCAGAAGCGGCGGTGTCGCCAGAAGCGGCGGTGTCGCCAGAGGCGGCGGTGTCGCCAGAGGCGGCGGTGTCGCCGTCGGAGGCAGCGGTGTCGCGGCAGGAGCGGCGACTTGGACCTGTGCCCGCACCTCCACTGCGCGCTGCTGGTGGTCGAATGCCCTGATCCGCAGTGTGTACGGTCCTGGGGCCAGGTGCGTCGTGTCCCAGCTCGCCAGGAAGTCATCCCTCACCTGCGCCAAATGTGGCCCACTGATCCAGCCCCAGCCCTGAGGATCCGTCCCGATGCCGTATTGCGCCTCATAGTGATCGAAGTTGGGCAGCAGAACGGTCCCGACCACCGGGACGACACCGTGGACGACCTGACCGTTGGCCGGCTGAGTAATGACCAGTTCGGGGCGGCCGGTAACATCCGTACAGGAGTCCAGCGGAGCCAGCGGCAGGCCACCAAACTGCTCTGGATGACCTCGAACCCACTCCCTTCCTCGCTCATCTGTGATATCCAACATCAACTGCTCGATGACGTGGTCGGGACAGAACTCGCTAGCTCTCATACCCGTGAAAGCATCGATCTCCACCATACGGTACCAGTCGTGGCTCTCGTCGAGCGGCGGCTCGCCCCTGGCGAACAGCTCCATCGTGCGCTTGGGGCACCGCTCCGTCGGCCTTGCGCCTGACGAGGCACAGATCTCGTGCTCGACGATACCTGAGGGCCGCTCGAAACTGCGAACGGGCAGGTCGGCATGGACTGTTTCCATGAAGTCGTGCCAAATGGGCCCCGCCCCCGCTGCCCCCGGGACCTCAGCCATCGGGGAGTTGTCCGAGTTCCCCACCCAGACGCCTGCCGCCAGGTTGGGCGTATAGCCGACGGTCCATGCGTCGCGGTAGTCATCGGTGGTGCCCGTCTTCGCCGCCGCGGGACGGCTGAGCTCCAATACACTGGGGCAGCTGAAGGCCGCGCAGCGAGCCTTGCCATCCGCCAGGACGTCGGTGATCAGATAGGCATGTTCCGGAGAGATCACCTGCGTCCCTGTCGGCCGGCTGTTGTCCTGGAGCACATTCCCGCGACTGTCCTCAATGCGAAGAATCGGGCTGGGCGCCATCAGCGCGCCATCATTGGCCATTGCGGCAAACGCGCCCGTCATCTCCAGCAGCTTCACCTCACCGCCGCCCAGGGTGAGCGCCAGGCCGTAGGACGGCGGACCGTCGTAGGGGTACTCCGGACAGTGCTCCTCTGGATGCTCCAGGGACTCGACACCCAGCCGCGAGGCCATCTCCAGCAGCCCATCGACCCCGACGAACTGGAGCGCTTCGACGGCCGGTACGTTATACGAGTTCGCCAGCGCGTCCCGCATCAGCAGCGGCCCGTGATACTCCCTATCGTAGTTGACCGGCACGTACGGCGGATTCGCTCCGTCCGGGAACTCGGTGCGCACGTCCCAGAACAACGTGCTCAGGGTCCATCCTTGCTCCAGGCTGGTCAGAAAGGTCAGCGGTTTGATCGACGAGCCGGGCTGCCGGCACCGGAGGGTGACGTTGACCTGCCCGTCGATCGCCTCGTCGTTGTAGTCGGCCGACCCTACCATGGCCAGGACGTGCCCCGTCTCTGGATCTAGGGCCACGAGTGCCCCGTTAGTCGCATTGCGCTCCGCCAGGCTCGCCACGCCCTCCCGGACGGCCCGCTCAGCCTCCGCCTGGAGATGTGGATCAAGCGTGGTGGTGATACGCAGCCCGGCGCCTCGATACATCGACTCCGGGCCGTAGCGCGCTTCCACGATCTGTCGCACATAGACCACGAAGTGCGGGGCCGTATCGATCTCCATCCGGGGGGCTCGAAACTCGTGAGCACGCATCGTCGCCGCCGCCTCTTGCGCCTGCGATGCATCGATGTGACCGTCCTCCACCATCAGCGCCAGGACATCCTCCTGCCGCCCGAGTGCCCGCTCCAGGCCGCCCCCGAAAGGATCATACGTGGCGGGCAGCTGGGGTAGCCCGGCGACGAACGAGGCCTGCGCCAGCGTTAGGTCGGCCGCGTCGACGCCGAAATAGGTCTCTGCAGCAGCCTGGACGCCATAGGCCAGGTTGCCGTAGTTGAGCTCGTTCAGATAGATCTCAAGGACATCCTCTTTTGCGTAGACGCGTGTCAATTCGGCAGCCAGAACGATCTCCTTGATCTTCCGCTCGGCGCTCTGCTCGAATCGCTCTTCGGGGAGCAGCACCATGCGTGCTAACTGCTGCGGGATAGTGCTGGCACCCGAGACAATCTCCCGCTCCTGCAGGACATAGTAGATGGCCCGGGCAAGCGCTACAGGGTCAAAGCCGGGGTGGAGCCAGAAGTCCCGATCCTCGGTGGCGATGGTGGCATCGATCAGGTGGTGAGATATCTCCTGCAGCGGCACATACGTCCTCCGTCCACCCTCGGGGTCCGTCACCTCGTAGAGCAGGTGTCCCTCGCGGTCATAGATCTTGCTGCTGACAAAAGCCGTTTGCCTGCTACGGAGCTCCGTCGGCGAGGGAAGCCTGTTCGCGACGGTGACGTACGCAACCACGGACGCGGCGACACCGAGGAAGAACAGCGAGACCAACCCGGCAACCGAGGCGAAGACTACCCTCAGCAGGAGAGCGCCGCTGCGCCGTCGACGCCGATCCGCCGGGGGGGGTGCGGCCTGCTCCGGAGGCGCCTCCTGCGGCTGCCGACGGCTGGGGGGACGGTAGCCGGGCCGCAGTGGAGGCGGCACGCTTCCACTCCCGCTCGGTGAGCGCCCCGCCCGGGACATACGCGTAGTGGGCGTGCTGTCCTGGCCCCACGGCTCGGTGGTTTCGCCCGCCTCGGGGGAGACGCGCCAGGTCGGCTGGGAGTCAGCCTCGCCCACAGGTCGGTGGTCCCCTCCAGTGCCTCCCCCACCGCCCCTTTGGCCCTCGTGATGCTCCGGTATGGGGTTATCCTCCTCAGACATCGGTGCCCCTCACTGACCTAGACGCAGTATGCCTCCTACGGAGTATGCCTCCTACGGAGTATGCCTCCTTCGGAGTATGCCTCCTTCGGAGTATGTCTCCTTCGGAGTATGCCTCCTTCGGAGTATGCCTCCTTCGGAGTATGCCTCCTTCGGAGTATGCCTCCTCCAGGTTCCGTATCGCCCGCGAGCCCGTCAACCTGCCTATAGACGGCACGCCAGCAGGGTCGGAAGGAACATCTTCCACGGGCGGGGACCCATCCAGTCCCACCTGAGCCGGATGACGGCCCATCCATCGTTCTCGTAATGTTCGACCCTCAGTGCGTGGTCGCCCTCCCCCAGCTCGACATCTTCAACGAAGGCTGCCACCTGATCCTGCCACTCATCGATGATGAGTTCACCATCGATCCAGAACCTCACCCCATCGTCGCTGGAAACGTGAAAGCGCCACGGCCCGGCGTCGAAATGGACCGTACGCTCGAAGCGAGCGCCGAAATGGTCTTCGGGAAGGCCATCGAGCGGCCTATGGTCGAACCAGTGATGGTCCAGGAAACCCGTCCCTTCGTTTACCATCACGATGGGATCCCACCACAACGTCTGGTTTCCCCAGTACTGAGCATACCATTGAGTGTTGTCCTGAGATTCTCGCCCCAGGTCAAAGCCGGGTCCCCACCAGAACGCCGTCAGTTGGGCATCCCCCAAGTCCTCTTGGTATTCGACAACGACCTCGTGCGAACCAGCTTCAATGAGGTGGGTCTCGTAGTGCTGGTCGGCGGTCCCCCAGCCGTCGATCACTGTCTCCCCGCCCACCTTGAGCCGACCCGCGCTGTCGTACCCCAATCCAAACGTGTACTCCCCGCCGGCGAAACCGACCACCCGGGAGAAACGCGCGCTGAAATGGTCGGATGGGCATCCAGATGCTGGCGCTGCACTACCCCAGTTCCCAAAGACGTAGTCCCCCTCTTGATAGGCGCTGCTGCAGACGGTGCCAAGATGATCATCGCTGAAGATGTCCACCAGCCAGATTGCCGGCGGCTCCCCGCCGTCGTTGTGGAGCCAGCCGCTTACGGCACTGTACGCCAATACGCACCAGTTGGCTACGTTCAGGGTGCTGGAGCCACTGAGTGAGCTATTCTGTTCGATGACCTCGATGGTGCCGTTCCCGCTGCTGTCCACGTCTGATGCCATCACGACCGACGTGTGGCCGTAGGTTGACGTGGAGCCGTAGCTCAGCACGTCATCAGGCTCGGGCGCACGCCCAGGTTCACAGTTGGCGACCTGGTCCAGCAGATCGCCTGTGTAGGCCCAAACGACCTGGCTCCCATTGGCGCTGTAGGGAGGGATGCCGTAGGCGAGATACAGGAACCGCTTGCTCAGTTCCGGGCACTGCCACTCGATCTGGCTGACCCCGGCTCCGAAGTTGACCCACACCTCAGGGCCACCATCTGCCCAGGGCCTCGGGCCGCACGCCTTCATGCCGCGATACTCAGCCCCAAGGGGATAGGACGGCTGACCTGTCACTACCAGGTAGTTGTTGATATCGCACTCGCCGCTCCACCAAGATGGAAAGGGCAGATCCGGCCCGTCCGAGCTCGATCCCAGCAGCCCGGTGGTGTCAAGGGCTTCGCGGGGCACGGGCCGCTGTGTCGCCCTGAGACTGGTCGACGGCTGATGCAGGTCATCGCTCTTCAGTTCCATGGTCGATAGGGCCTGTCGACACTGGAGAAGCGCCGTCTGCTCAGCAGAGTCGCTACCGAGCTCCTGGCTGGCCCGGACGATCCAGATGCGCTCCCCGGCTTCCACCACCCATTCCGTGATCGCCACAGGGGTCGGTTCCTGGCTGCCGATGCGCAGATCTACAACACTCGTTGAGCCGACCACGTCTTCGCCGAAGAGCCGCACCGTCGGTCCCTCCCGGGGATCTCCGTGCTGGCCCCCGCGGTATGCCCTCAGCGCTGCCCGGTATGCCCCCTCGTCCCCCCACCCAGCTCTGGGCAGGGCCTCGGTTGGAGGGGTCACGCCCCAGGGAACGGCGGTAATGGATAACTCTCTGTAGGTGGGGGCTCGCTCAAAGGCGGTCGCCACCTGAGCAGCCGCATTCCGGTCGGCCGCAGTCCACAACGGTCGCACGATGAAGGCCGTGCTCATTTCGAGCTCAACACCGTCCAGTGAGAGCGCCGTGGATGACGGCCGGGGTGCCGCCAAGGGAGGAGACACGTCGGTTGGCAGCAGGCCGGCAGATGCCCACCCACCTGGTGCGAGCCCACCTGCTGGGACATGCACCAGCGAAATGGCGGCGCTCAGCAGAAGCGCCCGCCACCATCCTGACCTCATCTTGCCACCCTCGCGTCTCGTCGCGCTGCCACGCTGGGTGCGCAGGGCTTCAGCCGATGGCCTGCCACCGAGCTACGCCACCTCGATTGACCTGCACCACTCGACCATCCGTCTCGAGCCATTGCAGATGCCCAATGACCTCGGAGATAGCGAGGAATCGGTTGATAGGGTCGAGCTGCGGGAAGAACCTGCCAGCGACCTCGTAGGCAGTGTGAGCCCTTTCGTTAAGCGTCTCAAGGATACGGCCAGCGCGCTCCTCGTGGAAGGACAGCCGACTCTGGACGAGGGCGCGGTGATCCAGGATGAGCGGACCGTGGCCTGGGAGGGCTACGGCTACGTCGAGCTCCGCCACGCGGCGGAGCTGTTGCAGGTACTGCACAAGACGGCGGGGGGGCTCGCTCTCGCCCGGCTCTGGCACGTCGACGACAGGGTTGGAGGAGATGTCTCGCAGCAGGTGATCACTCGAGATCAGCACATGCCTCTCAGGTTGGTAGAGGCAGACTAAGCCACCGGTGTGGCCCGGGGTGTGGAGTACGTGCCAGTCTTCCGGGCCCAGCCGGACAACATCCCCGTCTGCCAGCGTTCGGCTGGGGCTCAGCGGCTCGGCATACTGCCCCATGCCGCGCCGCATCCTGGCCAGCCGCAACATCACCGGTACGGGGACGCCGGCCCACTGCATCATCCTGGCGTGCTTGATCGTTCGGCTCAGGTCGTTCCCAAGGGGGAGCCAGGCCGTCCTGGGTCCCTGCGATGCCCTGCCAGCCAGTCGCGAAACGCTAGCTTTGTGCGCCCAAACCTCCGCCCCAGACACTCGCGCCAGCTCGCTCGCCAGACCATAGTGGTCGGCATGGGCGTGGGTGACGATGACTCGCCGTAGATCGCCCACCCGGTGACCCAGATCGACCAGTCCGTTCTTCAGTGCCTGACGGGCCTGCTCGAACCGCGGTCCAGCGTCGACCAGCGTCAGCGTCGCTCCCTCAGCCAGATAGACGTTGACCGGGCCCACGGGAAAGGGCGTGGGTACCGAGATCTGATGGAGGTACTCGGGCACGGCATAGTCGGGCACGGCATAGCCGAATACGACAGGGGGCGTCACAGGACTAGTGACTCCCGCCCGCCGCGCGCTCCCGGCGCCCCATCGTCCCGACGATGCTGACCCGTCACCTGTTCTCTGAGGCCTGTCGTGACGCGAGGTAGCCACCAATTGGTGCAAGTAGAGGCATGCCACCGCCTTCGCCAGCGGACGATCGACCGGAAGTCCTCGTCGTGGGCCGTCCCCCGTAAGCCCATGGTGACCGAAGCAGCGCCCATACCTGTACGTGTGACCAGCGTGTCAGGCCGCACTCCTGATCAGCAGGGTCCAGGTGCCCTTCTGCACAATCTCGTCCCTCTGGTTCAGGACCTCGACGCCGAGGATGACGAACCCTCCGCCCAGGCGAGCCATCTTCTTCTTCCGCTTCACCTCGAAACGGGCGCGGATGGTATCTCCGAACAGGATCGGGCCCCGGAATTTCCAGTCCAGACCGGTGAATGCTTCGACGGTACCTTCACCAAAGCCAGTGCGGGAGCTTAGTCCGCTGACGATGGACAGCCCCAGCAAGCCGTGGGCGACTCTCTCGCCGAATAACGTCGCCTTGCTGAACTCTGCATCCGTGTGAATCTGATTGTGGTCGCCTGACAGACCGGCAAACTGCATCACGTCGCTCTCGGTGACCGTTCTGGCAGGCGTCTCAATCGTGTAGCCGATCTCATAGTCCTCGAAGTACCGTCCTCGCGGGTCGGTCCGATCGCTCATAGACACCTCCTTAGGCGCGCAAACTGGCTGGAACTAACTAGATTGTAGCATCTCGCACCGGGGGTGCAACATTCCTGCCAGGGGACGCACCTCCGGCGGGGCCACAAACACCGTCACGAACAGACGTGGTCCATGTTTGCGAGGACCAACCTGCTTGCCGGAGGTGCTACGCGGTGAGAAATGGAGGGGAGCCACAATCCCGACAATCGAAGCCAGCCTAAGGCCCGATCACGGCCACCGTGGCCGCATCGTCCGGGCTGCGCGCGCCATCCACGTATGCCGGGAATCGGCCACTCTCGTTGAATAGTCCAACCAGCACCGTGTGGGGAGGATCGCCAGGCGTGGAGATCGTCCGCACGTCGTGAATGCGGTCTCCCGGCTGCCAGATCCAGGGTGGGACCATGCCCCCCAGCGCCGGCCCGTCAGCTTGCATCACCAACTCCCCGTTGGCGTCGAACACGTGAACAAAGATCCGACCGTCCACCGGCCCTGATGCGATCCACTCTAGCCCCAGCGTCCAAAGACCGTCATCGTCCTGGCCCAGCGAAACCCCATCGATCACAGGGCCGCCCTCGAACGTGACCCGTGGCCCATCCAAGGATGTTCCCGGCTTAGTCGTAATGGTCCCCACACAGTCCACCATAAAGCCGTCATCGCGCCACCTGGTCAGCCACGTCGTCCCATGGTCGACGGCAAACTGGCGCATCTCCTCCCACGTCAACCCCTTGCCCTGGAAGCCAATGGTGACAGCCGGCTGTTCCAGCACCGGGGAGAACATCACTGCATCGGCGGGACGCCACCCCGAGTTCACCTCGATGAACTCCGCGACGTTCGAGTACTGGGGCACGTAGGTCACGCTCTGGGTGACCAGCGGGTACATCCTCTCGCGATAGGCCACGCTTCTAGGGAGATTGACGAAACCCAGCGGGGCGCCAGGCGTTAAGTGCCCCCCATCCTGCGCCGCGAATAGAACGCGCTGATAGACAGCGTCGATTGTCTTGTAGAGGATTCGATGGCGTCGCACGTAGGCGAGGTTCGGCCCGACAATGACTGCCACCAGCGCTATCGAGACCAGTCCCCGCCCCCGCCTGTTGCCCACCGCTCGGACCAACACCGCGATCAAGCCAGTCCATACCATCACCGTGCCGATCGCCGAGAGCGCGTAGACGCGCGGCGAGATGAAGAGGTAGCCGTAACGGAGCGATGCAGCGGCGGGAAGGGCTGCGCAAGCCCACCACCACAGGCTGCTTGCGCTATGACGCCAATCGTGGCCACCACGGATGGACGATACGACAGCCCCAAGCAGTCCCAGCGTGGCGAGGGTGACTAACGTGAAATCGTGACCGCCCAGCCGTTCCACCAACCACCCCATTGCCGGCGCGACCGGATAGACCAACCCGTGAAGGAAGAACATCACGTTCTCCGGCCAGTCCTGCAGCCCTGCCAGGCCGGCTGCACGGACCCCAGGCACCAAGCCTCGCACCACGACGAAACCGACGTTGAGACCGCCTCCCAGAAGGACAGGCCACCAGCCCCTTAGGCGCTGAAGACCGCGTTGGACCAGCAGCACCCCGCCCACAATCACGGCACATGCGGCGCCGCTCTCGTGAGCCAGGGGCGCCAAGGCCATCCCCAGCAGGCTGACCCCCCACCAGCGGGGTGCCCCCTGCTGCTCTGCTTTAAGGGCAGCAAGTGCCGCCAGCGCGGTCAACATCGACACCAGCTGATGGGGCATGGCCGTGATCCAGGGGACCGCTGCAGACATCAGAGGGAAGGCTGTGAACAGCACCGAGGCCAATAGCGCCTCCCATCGATCCCGGCCGGTCAACTGCACGATCTCCTTTACCAGCAGTGCACTGGCCCAGAAGAGGAGCAGGTTGATCCCGTGTAGTACAGCTTGGCTCGCACCGAGGGGGAACAGCAGCCCGAACCTGTAGATGGTGAAGGTCAGGGGCCGGAAGTAGGCACGTTCGCTAGACAGGGTCCAGATGTCCAGCCAACTGTGGCGCCGTAGCCAGGTGATAATCGGTAGATCGTCGAAGAAGAACGGAAGGCGTAGCGCGAAGCCGTAGCAGGCCAACACGAGAGCCGCCGTCATGGAGGCCCCTATCCACGCATGATACCGTTGCCACAGGCCACGCCACTCGGCCATTCGGGCGGTTCCGCCTACAGCTCGCCGTTCAAGACCTGCCGCAGGAGTTGACCGGTGTAGCTCCGCTCGATCCCGGCCACGCGCTCGGGTGGGCCCTCGGCCACCGTCTCACCGCCAGCATCCCCCCCCTCAGGTCCGAGATCGATAATCCAGTCGGCGATTTTGATGATGTCGGGATGGTGCTCGATGATCGCTACCGTGTTGCCGGCATCGACCAGACGATTGAGCACCACGATCAGCTTGTCGACATCCGCAGCGTGCAGCCCCACGCTCGGCTCGTCGAGCACGTAGAGCGTCTGTCCCGTCGCCTGTTTGCTCAGCTCGCGGGAGAGCTTAACCCGCTGGGCCTCGCCTCCCGAGAGGGTCGGCGAGGGCTGCCCCAGCGTGATGTAGCCCAGCCCTACGTCCTGCAGCGTCTTCAGCTTCCGCTTGAGCTGCGGGATGTTGGCGAAGAATTTAGCAGCCTCGTCCACCGTCAGATCGAGCACGTCGGCGATACTCTCACCTTTGTAACGCACCTGCAGCGTCTCCCGGTTGTAGCGGCGACCGTGGCACACGTCACACGGGATGTAGATATCCGGCAGGAACTGCATCTCGATCTGTAGCGTACCGTGACCCCCACACGCTTCGCACCGCCCTCCCTTGACGTTGAAGGAGAAGCGCCCTTTGTCGTACCCGCGCACTTTCGACTCGGGCAGCGAGGCGAAGATCTCTCGAATGGGCGTGAAGACACCGGCGTACGTCGCTGGATTCGAACGCGGCGTACGTCCAATCGGCGACTGGTCGATGTTGATCACCTTGTCGACCTGCTCGATGCCCTCGATGCGATCATGATCGCCAGCGGGTGCGTGGGATCCGTGGAGGAACTGCGCCATCCGCTGGTACAGGGTGTCGATGAGAAGGGATGACTTGCCCGAGCCCGACACACCCGTGATGCAGACGAACTTGCCCAGCGGAATGCGCACGTCGATTCCCTTCAGATTGTGCTGCCGAGCCCCCCGGACGACCAGTTGAGCGCCGTTCCCCTCGCGCCGCCTCTCCGGGACCGGAATGCGTTTCCGACCGGATAGGTATGCACCCGTGAGGCTCTCGGGGCAATTGACGACATCATCAACGGTGCCGGCGACGACGACCTCGCCACCGTGCTTGCCCGCCCCTGGCCCCAGATCGATAATCCAGTCCGCTGCACGGATGGTTACCTCGTCGTGCTCGACCACCACCAGCGTGTTTCCTAGATCGCGCATCTCGTGCAACGTCCTGATCAGGCGCGCCTGGTCGCGGTGATGAAGCCCGATGCTCGGTTCGTCCAACACATAGAGCACGCCTACCAGGCGGGATCCGATCTGCGTCGCCAGCCGGATGCGCTGTGCCTCTCCCCCAGACATCGTGGTCGCCGTCCGATCCAGCGTCAGATAGCCCAGCCCAACGTTGACCAGAAAATGCAGTCGGTCGTGGACCTCCTTGAGGATCCGCCTGCCGATCTGCCACTGCTTCTCGGTGAGCCTTGGGGGGGCTTCCAGCGTCTCGACGGGACTTGAAGCGTCTCGAAACGAGCCGCCCGAAAGCTCATCGATCCAGTCCAGTAGGCCGCTCACTGGCCAGCTCGTCAGTTCATTGATGGGCTTGTCCACCACCGTCACCGCCAGTGCCACCGGCCTCAAGCGCGTACCCTCGCACGCTGGGCAAGGGCGGCGGGTCATGAACGCCTCGATCCTTCCGCGCATGTAGTCCGAACCCGTCTCCAGGTAGCGCCGCTCCAGGTTCGGAATGACACCTTCATACTGCGTTCGGTAGCGGCGGCGCTGGCCTTCTCTGTTGTAGTACGAGATCTCGATCTGCTCGTCGCCGCTGCCGTAGAGGATGATGCGCTGCTGGGCCTTGTTCAGCTTCCGCCACGCTACATCGGTGGGGATGTCAAAGTAAGCACTCACGGCCTCGATCATCTGCCACCGGTAGCCCTGCCTGTCGTCCGTGTTCCAGGCCTGGATCGCGCCTTCCTCAAGGCTCAGGTCTGGGTTGGGCACGATGAGGTCGGGGCTTAGCTTCATCTGCGTCCCCAGCCCCTCACATTCGGGGCAGGCACCGTGGGGACTATTGAACGAAAAGGTCCGGGGCTCGATCTCTGGCAGACTGATGCCGCACTCAGGGCAGGAGAGACGCTCTGAGTAGAGCACATCCCGGGTCGCATCCGACGACACCTGGTTGACGATCACAATGCCATCCCCCAGCCTGAGTGCCGTCTCCATCGAATCGGTCAACCGCGATCGAAAGCCATTGTCCGCTGGGCCCGTTTCCCCAGCGTCGTTGCCGTCCTCACCCTTGGGGACGATCAGCCGATCGACGACCGCCTCGATAGTATGCATCTTGTACCGATCCAGCTCGATCCGCTCGTCGACATCGCGGACCTCGCCGTCGACCCGCACGCGTACGAAACCGGCCTTGCGCACGTCGTCAAACACGCGTTCGTGCCGCCCCTTCCGATCTCGCACTAGCGGCGCCAGGACCTGAAAGCGGGTGCCAGCCGGCATCGCCATCACGGCATCGACGATCTGCTCGGCCCCCTGCTTGGCCACCTCCCGACCACACTGCGGGCAGTGAGGAATCCCCACGCGGGCGTACAACAGTCGCAGGTAGTCGTAGATCTCGGTGACCGTTCCGACCGTGGACCGGGGATTGTGCGAGACACCCCGTTGGTCGATGGAGATGGCAGGCGACAGCCCCTCGATCTGATCCACGTCCGGCTTCTCCATCTGGCCCAGGAACTGGCGCGCATAGGCCGAGAGGCTTTCCACGTAGCGACGCTGGCCCTCCGCATAGATCGTATCGAAGGCCAGCGACGACTTGCCAGACCCGGAGATACCGGTCACAACAACCATCTCGTTCCGGGGAATCTCGACGGTGATATTCTTCAGGTTGTGCTCGCGTGCGCCTCGCACGATGAGCTTGCTCTCGTGTAGTAGGGACTTCAGTCCTTCGTTCCCCTCCTGCATTTGATCAGCCATATGCTATGTGTCTGGCACCTTCCTAGGTCCTATCGTGCTCGCTTCAAACAGCGACCCTGGCGCGCAAGACGGAAACCTGGTTCGGGCCGCATGGCTCCCAGTCCGCGCCTCACTCAGCGAGCAGACGCCACGCCGGCGCGACCTTGCATTCTAGCACGTTTATCGGACATGGACAAAGTGGTTGCCGGTTGCTATAATCCCGCTCTCTCAAACCTGGGAGCCAGGGCCGCTCACATAAGGAGACCAACGTATGATCTTGCACATCATTCCTGCTGGGATGAACCGTACCAACTGCTACATCGTGGGCTGCGAGGAGACCCATCTCGGAGCCGTGGTTGACCCTGGTGGAGACGGCCCGCGCATCGTGCGCGAAATCGAACGTAGCCGCCTTGACATCCAATACGTGCTCATCACGCATGCCCACTTCGACCACATCGGGGCCATCGCCGACGTGGTCGAGGCGACCTCCGCCAAGTTGGCGCTCCATCCGAACGAACGGCCGGTGCTGGAAGCCGGCGGGGGCGCAGCCTTCTTCGGGCTGCGGGTCAAGCCTGGTCCGCCCCCGGACATCGATCTTACGGGAGGACAACACATCGAAGTGGGGACGCTCGACTTCGAGGTACTCTTCACGCCCGGGCACAGCCCTGGCGGGGTCACCTTCTACGAGCCCAGCGAGGGCGCAGCCTTCGACGGGGACCTGCTATTCTCGAACGGGATTGGGCGTACTGATCTGTTCGGCGGGGATTTCGAGACCTTGATGTGCTCGATCAAGGAGGTGCTGTTCGCGCTGCCAGACGACACGGTTATCTACCCTGGGCACGGGCCGAAGACGACGGTGGGCCGGGAGAAAAGGTCTAATCCTTGGATCAGATAACGCGAACCGGCGGATCGTCCACTCGCGCAACAACGGCCCGACCATCGTTCTTCAGGCCCTGCACCGGATTCCGCAGCGCGCCGACTCCCCCCACCTCAACCTCGACGACATCCCCTGCCCGCAGCGGTCCCACGCCCTCGGGCGTGCCAGTGAGGATCACGTCGCCCGGCTCCAAAGTCATGACGGACGACGTGTAGGCGATCAACTGGGCCGGGGAGAAAACCATCTGAGACGTTCGGCCCGCCTGGCGCAGCTCCCCGTTGACCCGGCACGTGACCTCGAGATCAGCCACCTCCTCCTCGCCCAGCCCGGTCACGAGCCACGGCCCTAGCGGGCAGAACGTGTCAAAGCCCTTGGCCCGTGTCCACTGGTCGTCCCGTTGCTGCAGGTCGCGGGCGGTGACGTCATTGCCGCAGGTCACCCCCAGGACGTAATCCCAGGCCTCGCCAGGTCCGACATTGCGGCACGTTCGTCCTA
>JASFVG010000011.1:0-26009 GCA_050049955.1 Anaerolineae bacterium
CAGGTCTATCGAGAGCTGCTCACCCACATCATGTCTAACCCCCGAAACATCGATCGGGCCACCTATCTGCTGTGGGTGGCGCACAACCTGGAACGGGCTGCCGATCGTGTCGTCAACATCTGCGAGCGCGTCGTGTTCACCGTGACTGGGAACCTCGTGGAGATAACCTCGGAGGGCACGAAGGAGACAACATACCTAGGGAGAGAGGCTACCTAGTACCGACTGGCTACCGTTGCACCCTCCTCACGGCGTTTGCGGCGGCCTCTTGCGGGGTGGCGCGTCCGGTAAGGACGGACTCCAGCGCCTGTTGCATCGCCGGTCCGACAATCTCCATCACCGCCGGACGCGGCGGTGCGACCGCGGCCTCCAGCAGATGGCGCAGCACTGTCCGTTCCTCTTCCGAAACATCCCACAGCCGAAGTGCGCTGCGCGTGACGGGCAGATAGCCAGCTGCTTGGGTCCACAGCGCGCTGTGGTCTGGGGCCGTTAGCCAATTGACCAGCAGCATCGCGAATTCCTGACGTGCTGGGTCTTCGGTGACAATGGCAAGCGCCCAACCTCGGGCGATGCCAAGCGGCTGACCGTTCTTCGTCGGGATCGGCGCAGCGGCCATGGTCTCGTCGGCCTCCAGCCAATAGCGCCCAGCCCTAACAACGGTCATCGCGCCCTCGTCCGCTTTGAACTGCTCCCATACTTGATCGACATGGGTGGCTGTCAGGGCCCGAGTCGGAGCGATCACGGTCTTGGTGATGCAGCGTGTGTAGAAGCCGAATACGTCGATCATCGGCTGCTCGTCCAAGGACGGGTTGCCCTCGGCGTCAGTGAGCTTGCCTCCTGCGCCCAGATACTGGACAAGCGTCGCGTCATTGACCCAACCGTCATATCCCCCAGCAGGGAACAGAAACGCATCAGGAGCCGAGATCACATCCGTCCAGGTGATGGGCGTGGAGGCGAACAGGGCGGGCCGGTAGGCCAGGTGCTGCATGTCTACGCCCAGCAGCACGCCCACAGTCTGGTCAACGACTCTGCCCATCGCCGTCGCGAATGGGAAGCGGTCATCGTCGGCCGCAAACGCCGACACGTCGTCAAGCGGGCGGACGAGTTGTGACCCAGTGACGGTGCTCAGGTCGGACGCATCCAGCACCACCAGATCGGGAAGAACTGAGGGGGCTGCGTCTCGAGCCGTCCGCATGAAGTCGATCAGACCTCCGCGTCCGTCGGCCTTCTTCACCCCGACCTCAACCTGCAGATTGGGGTACGTGTCACCGAAATCCGACAGCTGCCGTCCGAGGGTCCTAGCACCGCTCCCCCCGCCGTAGGGATCGAGCTCCTCAGGGAGCCATAGTTCAAGCGTGACGATCATCGGCGTTGGCTCGACTGTGGGTGCTGGCGTGGGTGTGGGTGGCGGCACAGTTGGCGTAACCGTCGGCACTACAGGGGCCGGTGTTGTCAGCGGCCCTTGGCACCCGATCACAGTCAGCGCAACCAGGCCAGCGATCATTTGTCGAATTCTTGGCAGTTGGCGGCTCCTCCTACCTGTTTCCATAGTACGGGGATTATATCACGATCCGCCTCCGAATCCTACTTGTCAATGCCAGACCGTCACGGTATGATTGATTGATCCGCAGGGGGCTCGGCTCGCGCATCAGACTCCTCTTGGCCGACCTCCTCGGTCTGTCCGTGTGCCGTGCTAGAGCGAATGGCAGAAACTCGAGGACCGATCCACTGGCGGGAACTAGTACTCCTGTGCGCCATTCTGGCTGTGGCCACCGTATTGCGGAGCTGGCGACTTAGGAGCGTACCGCCAGGACTGACGCACGACGAGGCTGGGCACGGGCAGGACGCGATCAGCATACTGGATGGCGCTCGGCCCATCTATGAGACCGTCGGGTATGGTCGCGAACCCCTGTACGACTACTGGGTGGCTGGCTTGATGGCCATAGCTGGTCGAACGCGGGTGATCCTTAGAGCCTCTGCTGTACCCCTCGGCCTGATGACGATACTGGCCACCTTCGCGTGGACGCGGCTGGCTCACGGCGGCGCGGTAGCTCTGGCAAGCACTGCCCTGCAGAGTGTTTCGTTTTGGTCGCTATCTACAGGTCGGCAGGCCCTTCGCTCCAGTCTACTGCCCCTTCTGTTCACCCTCACCGTCTACTTCTATTGGCGCCTTGCCCAGGCCAAGACGAAGGCGAACGACGGCGATGGGACCCCCTCAGTGGCGGGTTCGGGGCACTTGGCGATGTTCGCACTCCTCGTTGGCGCCTCGCTGTACACCTACGTGCCCGCTCGTGTGCTATGGATGATCTTCCCAGCGTTTCTCGTCTATCTGGCGCTGTTCCACAGGAGGGTCTCTCGGCGCGTCGCTCGCCCCACCCTGGCTGGTGTAGGCCTCGGCCTGCTACTTGCAGTACCCCTCTTTGCCTACCTTCGGGCACACCCTGGCGCTGAACAGCGGCTGGCCATGTTGGACGCTCCGCTGCAGGCCCTGACGAGGGGCGATGTCTCCCTCCTGCTGCGGCGGGCGAAGGACTTCGCGTCCGGGTTCGTCATTCCCGGTCGAGGCGACGATTTCCTGGCCTACACAATCCCTGGTCGTCCCATCTTCGATCCGCCGGCCGGCATCCTCTTCCTGGTCGGTCTTGGACTTTGCCTATCGCGCTGGCGTCAACCCGCCTACGCCTTCTCCCTCCTATGGCTCCTCGTTGGGGTCTCGCCTTCGCTCGTCACCGGTGCTTCCGCCAGCACTACTCGGAGTATAGCGGCACTCCCTGTTGTGTTTCTTTTTCCCGCTTTGGCTGTCGTGAAGGGTGCAAAGCTGGCCGCCGAGCGGTGGGGTGCCCCCGGCTCGTCCCTCGTCGCTGTTGCGTTTGCGGGGATGCTTGTCTGGACCGGTGTATCCTCGACCGTGGACTACTTCGACAGATGGGCGGGGTCGGCGCATACCCGTGCTGCGTACCAGCACACCCTCGTGGAGACGGCGCAATACCTGGATGCTCAGCCGGTAAGCGGGCTGGTGTGCATGTCGACCAATCAACCGTATGCTCCCCACGACCCTTATGTCTTTGACCTCAGCCTGAGGCGACAGGATCTCTCAGTGTGCTGGTTTGACGCCCGCGAGGCGCTCCTCTTCCGTCCAAGGGAAGAAGCCTGGCTGATCACGCCTTCCAGCGCCCCTCTCGCTGCCACGTTTGCTGAGCTGCCCGGCCTTCGGTTCTCCGACCGAGTCGACATGCGGCCCAGTGACCTGGATCCATCATTCACCGTGTACGAGTGGCTCCCTGCCGAGGGCCTGGCGGCTCTGCGCAGACGAACGGCGGACTGCGTTGTGACAAGCTCGCCAGCGCCTGCGGCATCAGCGTTGGGGCGAAGTCAAGAGAACGCCCCACTGGAGCTGATTCCCCCGGTGAACTTCGGTGACGCGCTCCACTTCCTCGGCTACGAGCTTCGCACGCCGGTGGCTGCCCCCGGTGGAACAGTCGAACTCATCACGCTCTGGCAGGCCGTCAACCCGGGGTTGTTTCGGCTTGCAGATCCGGCAGATATCGGTGGCGAACCGGTGGTCTTCGTGCACGCTCTGGACACAGAGACGGGGGAGCTCATTGCCCAGGAGGACCGCCTTGACGCGCCAGCGTGGGACTGGCAGGAAGGGGACGTGATTGCCCAGAGACACAGGTTGGTGCTGCCGCGCGAGTGCCACCGGGGATTGCTGAACCTGGCGGTAGGCGTGTACCGACGTGTAGATCTTGCGCGTCTACCCGTGGTGGTGGAGGATGTGAGTGCAGGACGGACAGGTCCCGGCGGTGTCGTAGGGGACGCCGTCTTCCTGCAACCCGTCGAGGTGCAGGTGCGGTGAGGGCGCACAGGGAGTCGAGCCTCCGCGCCCGACCACCACGACACGTTTGGCAAAGGCTAGCGCTGGTTCTCATCTTGGTCATGGCGGCGCTGTTTCGTTTCTATCGCTTGGATGCTATCCCCCCTGGCGTGACCCACGATGAAGCAGCTACGGGGTACTTCGCTGCCTCAGTGTATCGGGGCACCCCCGCGAGGATCGACGTGCCGTACGGCTACGCCTACCAACCCTTCACGCAGTACTCTGGGGCGCTGTTCATGGCGCTCTTCGGCCCTAGCGACCTGGCTCTTCGACTCCATTCCGCCTTTTTCGGCATGCTGCTTGTGGTCTTCACGTATCTTTGGGCGCGGGAGGCCTTTGGTGTCACCGTCGGGCTTGGCAGTGCGGGGATGGTCGGCGTGTCGTTCTGGACGGTTTGCGATAGTCGTTTCGCCCTCAACTCGGCCCCTGCACCGGCCCTCTTCACTGCTGCCGTCTACTTCCTGTGGCGGGCGCTAAACTGCGAGGAGGGAAGCAGACCGTGGTCCTGGGGGTTGTTTGCGCTTCTGTTGGGTGGCTCTCTCTACGTGTATGAGGCCGCGTTGGCCGCGACCGCGTCCTGTGTTCTCCTGTTCTTCCTCCTCGTGTTCGTGGACCGAGCGCTCTTCCGACGGCACGCGACATGGTTTGCGGGAGCGCTGTTCGCTGCAGGCCTCATCGCCGCCCCGCATCTTCTGAGTTCGGCCTTCTGGGGGCGCACGAGCACGCTGGCCGGACCGCTGCTCGCGGCGAGGCAGGGTGATTGGCGACCGCTGCTCCAAAATGCTATCGCCGCACTCGGGACCTTCAGCTTCAGAGGCGACAGCCTCGTTACCTACAACCTGCCCGGCCGCCCCATCTTCGATCCTGTAGCCAGTCTGTTCTTCTACGGCGGCGTCGCGTTGTGCTTGTGGCGCTGGAGGAAACCGGCCCATGCCTTCGTCGTCCTATGGTTGGTGACAGGTATTCTCCCCTCCCTGATCATCGGTGAGTGGACGAGCACGCTGCACAGCAAGGCGGCCGAGGGAGCGATTATGACACTGCCGGTCCTTTGCGCCTGGGAGGTCGGCCGTCTCCTGGAGAAGCGGGCGGGCTTGCGCTGGGCCAGGGTATTCGGGGTGGCCTGTATCGTGTGGCTCTGCGTGATCGCGGCGTCGACAGGATACGACTACTTTATACGCTGGGGGCAGGCCCCCGAGACGCGAGCAGCCTACTTCCAGAACCTAGCTGCCATCACGGACTACTTGGCTCATACGGAGTACAACGGAGCGGTGGTGCTCTCGTCGCCGTTTCCGGATCTTCCGCTTGACCCATTCATTGCCAGGCTACGATTGCAGCGCGAGGATCTGTCCCTGCGTTGGTGTGATGCCCGCCGCGCGTTGGTGTTCCCCGATGCGACGCGTGCCCTATTGGTTCTGCCCTCAAACACACCCCTGGCCGTCCACCTCGATCGGGAACTCCAGCTCCAGTTGGCGGAACGGGTTCATCTGCGGCCCGATGACATCGACCCGACCTTTGATGTCTACGAGTGGTATCCGAGCGTCGCTTTGTCTGGTTTCGAGACAACTCAACCAGGCGCGACAGCGGCTGGGGATCGCGCGCTTGATCTGCCTGTGAGCGTCGGCGGTGCTGTAGAGTTAGTCGCCTATGAGCTGCTAGAAGAAACGGTTAGACCCGGTGGGACCGTAACCTTGGCCACCATCTGGCGTGTGCTCAGTCCTGGAGCTCTGGGGCCGGTGCCGGCGGATGCGTATGGACACACGGCCACAGTCTTTGTGCATGCGCTCGATGGGACGAATCGGATCATTGGACAGGAAGACAGGCTGGACGCGCCGGCCTGGAATTGGCGGGCTGGCGACGCTTTTGTGCAATTGCATCGCTTCCAGATAGATGCCCATGCGCCGCCCGGACGTTACCCTTTGGAAGTGGGTCTCTACACCAATCACGACATGGCACGCTTGCCTATCATCGTCGACGGAGAGGTCATTGACGACCGCGTTCTCCTACAACCTCTGGAGATCCGCGAGCAGTGAGCGCTGTTCGCGGTTCGAGGATGAGCGACCGAAGCCGCAAGTGGGCGTTCGCAGTACTGCTGATCTTGCTCACTTGGGGTCTGCGCCTGTGGTGGCTGGAGGACGTGCCTCCGGGCTGGCGCGATGATGAGTTGATCAACATTCACGCTCTCTCCGGCCAACTCCTGAACGGGGAGTTCCCGCTCTACCACCTCGGGGCATCGGGTCACGAACCGCTGTATCATTATATGCACGCCGGCGTGCACGCTGTCCTGGGGTACAATGTTCTGAGTGGCCACATCCTCTCCATTGCGTTCGGAACCCTGTCCGTCGCCTTGACCTACAGCCTGGTTCGGCGTCTCTTCCCTGAGAGGCGCGCAGCTGCCGCCGTCGCATCCTTGGCGCTAGCGATCTCCTTCTGGTCGCTCATGTACAGCCGCACGGCAATCCGGCATATCAGCCTGCCCCCCTTCGTCCTTGCCACGATGTACGTCTTCTGGCGGCAGATTGAGGCTCCAGAATCGACCTTCCGGGGATGGATATGGGTGGGGCTGCTGTTGGGTATGGCGCTGTACACCTACACTGCATCGCGTGTTCTGCCGCTCCTTCTCACCGCATTCGGCGGCTACCTGGGGTTGTTTCACCCCCGGCGGCTCCGGAACGGCTGGCGAGGCATGGTCTTGGCACTGGTCGTGATGACCTTGTTGGTCGCGCCGCTGGGCGTCGCAATCCTTCAGGGCCGTAGTGCGAGAGCCATCGGCGGCATCGGCGCCGACGCCCGGGTGACCGAGCTGGCAACGCCCGTGCGTGCCCTGCGGGGTGGAGATCCAGTACCCCTTCTGACTCACACAGCCAGAACGCTGGCGATGTTCCACGCGAGGGGCGACCCCGAATGGCTCTACAACGTCCCCGACCGACCGGTCTTCGATCTGTTCGGCGCAGCGCTGCTTTGGGCTGGTGTTGCCCTTTGCCTCATACACTGGCGACAGCCCCGCTTCCTGCTTCTGCTCCTCTGGTTGGGTCTTGGACTTTCTCCCGCCTGCATCAGCACGCCTGCCGCAAGCCTCAGTCACACCATACTAGCTCAGCCAGTTGTCTACGTGCTGCCAGCTCTGGCATTGGCCGAACTGTGCCGCTGGCTCCGGCGCCGCGGGATAGCGCCGCTTGTCTGCGCTCTGCTCGTTCTGACGTTCTTGCTGGCCAATGGGATGCGTGACGTCAGGGACTACTTCCTCGTCTGGTCAGAGCGTGGAATGGTGCGCCTGCTCTACCGCGCGGATCAGCGTGAGGTCGCGGATTACCTGGATGCACATCCCGAGATCACGGACGTTGCCGTCGGGAGTGCCCTGATGGGCCCCTGGGATCGGATTGCCCTCCGTGTGGACACGGCACGAGACGATGTTGCGCCGCGACTCTTCGATCCTCAGCGTGCGCTGGTTTGGGCCGAGGGCGGAGGAGACTCCCAGGCGGCAGTCGTGATTATCACCTCGTGGCCTGATCCGGAGTGGCCCATTTCCGACCTGCTTGCCTGGGGCACCCCAGACGGAGGGGCGCCTGGAGCCACGCTGAACCCGATGGAAGCCCCGCATCTGACGCTCCATATGACGGCTCCCATCTCCGAAGTACTGGGCGCGCCCGGGAGTGTGATTTCGAAGACTCAGTTTGCGAACGGCCTGGCCTTGGCGGGTGCCCGCTGGCTCGACGAGGACGACCGCGTCCTGGGCCGGGAGGCGGTCCTTCTGACGTGGTGGCACGTTGCCGCCCCGCTCGACCTCCCGCCGATGCCCATCGTCGCCCACCCCCCGCCGCCCGCAACCTATTCGGGGCCAAGACTTGCTGTCTCTGCCCATCTCCTCGATGGCAGTCGACAGGTGGTCGCCACAGACGACGGTCTCTGGGTAGATCCGCTTACGCTGCAGCCTGGCGATCGTTTCGTGCAGGTGCACCGGTTTGCCCTTCCCGAGGGGCCGTTTGATGGGCCCTACGGCATAGAAATGGGCCTCTATGACCCGATGACAGGCGTACGATGGCCCGCGCTGGAGACCGCCCGATCCGCGAATCTCGTCTGCGCTCCAGGCGGATTGGTGGTCGGGCCGGCCCCTGCACGAGTTTCCGCAATGGCTCGTTGAAGGACGTTGGAGAACCCGTGAAAGCGCCCGAACGTGCTGTCCTTGGCGTAATCCTGGTGCTATACGTGGCACTAGCCGTGAGCTACAGCCTTGTCAATCCGCTTTACGAATCCTCGGACGAGCTGCGGCACGTGCGGTACGTGCGGCATATTGCCGTCCATCGGGAATTGCCAGTGCAGCGGGCCGGTGCCCCTCGCGCCCAGAGCCATCATCCCCCGCTCTACTACGCGCTGGGTGCCCTGGCCTCCGGCTGGGTACCGGTAGAGCAGGACGTCTACTACCAGCCACCAGAGAACCCCTTCTGGGCCTATCGCCATTGGGAGGTGGGTAGCGACAACAAGAACCTGTATGTCCACGGGCCCGAAGAGGACTTCCCGTTCAGGGGCATCACGCTGGCGGTCTACACCATGCGGTGGATGACCGTGGTTATGGGCGCGGCCGTCGTCTGGCTGAGCCATCGGCTTGGGCGCGAGGTGTTTCCGAACCAGCAGGCCATCGCCCTGGGCGGGGCTGCGCTTGTGGCGTTCAATCCCCAGTTCCTGTACTTGAGCGGTGCCGTAAGCAACGACACGCTGGCGGCTCTTTGCGGTGCAGCTGTGCTTATCGTCTGTGTCCGGCTCGTCAAGGGGGGCCCGAGCCTGCGGACGGAAGTTCAGCTGGGCATCTTGATGGGCCTGTCGCTCCTCACCAAGTTCCATCTATTGGCCCTTCTAGCGCCCGTGTCCGTGTCGCTTGTGTTGGCTGTTCGGGCGCACGAAGGCGTTTGGCGGGCTCGCCGGGGAGCTGGATGGCGCGCTGGCCTACGATCAGCCGCGGTCATTCTGGGCCTGTCGACTCTGATTTCTGGATGGTGGTTTCTGCGAAACTGGCAGCTCTATGGAGACCCGACGGGAATGAGGACGCTCAATCAACTCTGGGCCGGGCGCCCTGTAGAGGGCAACTGGTGGGTCATCAGTCAAAGCTGGCCCTATCTGTGGAGCAGTCTCTGGGGACGCTTTGGCTACGGACAGGTGCCGCTGCCTGAGCCCATCTATCGGGGGATGCTTGTCTTCTGTGTGGCTGCCTTGACGGGATACGCGGTCTCGCCAACCGCGCTGTCGCGCCTTGTCACCTTCCTCCCTGTCCCTGTGGGACCGCTGGTGCAACCACGGAACGAACCGCGTCGCGGGGTAGGAGAACCTCGCGGCTTCAAGAGCGAGGGGCGTCTCCGCGTCGATACACGCACTGCTGTACTGGTTCCACTGGTGGTCGCGAGCACAGTCTATGTGTCGGTTGTTGGATACTACATGCTGATCCAGCCGGCCGGTGCGATGGGGCGCTTCCTCTTCCCCGCCCTGCCGGCCATGGCCGTACTACTTGTTGGGGGCGTGAGCCGCTACCTGCCCCGACGCGCGCACTGGGTCGCGGTGGCAGTGGTAGCCGTAGCTATGGCGTCACTGGCGGTGTACGCGCTCCTTGGCGTGTTGGTACCGGCGTTTACACCCCCGCGACCGCTCAGTCCCCAGGAGATCGTGAGCATACCGCGCCCTCCGGGCAGCCGCACAGGCATTGATCTCGAAGGCAAAGCCCGACTTCTGGGTTACCGCATCTCGGCACAGCAGGTCGATCCTCTGGACACGGTGGAGGTCACCCTCTACTGGCAAGCGTTGGCGCGGACCGATCGCAACCTTGTCGTCTTCGTGCACGTTCTCAGCGACGTGGGGACTATGATCGCGCAACGTGACTCCTATCCTGGCCTAGGTCGCTACCCATCGACGGCCTGGGATCCAGGTGTCGCCTTCGCCGACACCTATCGAGTGCGCATACCCGAGGCATCGTACGCGCCCGACGAGGGATATGTCCAGGTAGGTCTCTACGAGCAGGAAGGGCCTCGCCTGCGGACCGACGACGGTCGTGATGCGGTCCGGTTGGCACGTATAGCGGTCCGACCGCGCCCCGGAGATGTCCCCAATCCCATCAATGTCAACTTCGGCGACAAGCTGGCCCTCGTCGGGTATGCTCTGGACCGACGGGTGGCCCAGCCAGGCGACACCATCCGGTTGACGCTCTACTGGCGTGCGTTGCGTTCTATGTCCGTCAACTACAATCTCTTCGTCCACGTGCTCGGCGAGGACAATCAAATCTGGGCAAACACGGATGGCCCCCTCACGGACCGTGCAGTCTGCACCAATCGTTGGGTGCCCGGCACCCTCGTGGAGGAGACCCGAGAGCTGAGGCTTGTGGATGCGACGCCGTCGGACTTCTACGACATTGAGCTGGGCCTTCACGCTTCGGGCAGAGGCCGTCTGAGGATCCTGGCCGAAGATGGGCGCGAGCTAGATAGCCGGTTGCTGCTCACCAAGATAAGGGTCGAGGAGGCCCATGAGTGACCTTGTGCCGCGCCGCAGGGTCTTGAGCCAGGTATTCCTGCTGCTGGCCTATCTTGCAGTGGCCGCAGGGACAACGTGGCCACTGGTCGCTCACCTAGCCACCCACATCCCGGGGCACACGCTGGATGCCCCGCTCCACTATTGGAATGGGTGGTGGGTGCGCCGGGCGCTGACAACGGATCAGTCCCTGTTCCATACACCCCTCCTGTTCTACCCGCAGGGCGTCAGCCTGGTGCACCACAATTTCGCGTGGTTCAATGCCTTGGGATGGATGGCGCTGGAGCCCATAGCGGGTGGCTTGGTCGCCTACAACCTCATCTTCCTGCTCCTGCTGGGCCTCTGTGGGTTCGGTGCCAACCTCCTGACACACCATCTAACCGGCAACCGTCGCGCGGCGTTCCTTGCCGGGCTGGTCTATCAATGCTGGCCGTTCCGGATGGCCCAGTTGGATCATCCCAACCTCGTGGCCACGTTCTGCATACCATTGTTCCTGCTGTTCGTGACACGTCTCTCGAGTCATTGGAGATGGCGGGACGCCATCCTGACCGGCGTCTTCTTCGCCATGGTTGGTTACACGCGGTGGCAGCTCCTCATACCCGCTGGGATCGTAGGCGGAATCCAGGCGACAGCCGTGCACCTGGCCGATCGCCAGGCGAGGGCACCGCGTACCCGGTGGGTCGGCCAGCTGCTGCTTGCCGGCAGTATCGTGGTTCTGGCCTGGTCGCCGCCACTCTGGGTGCTCCTCAACGAACGCGCCACGGCCCCTGTCGATCTGCTACGACAGGAGGATGAAGCAACCATACAAACGGATCTGCTAGCCTACCTGACGCCCAGCCCTCGGCACCCTGTGTTCGGAGGGCTGACATCCCGGCTCTACGGGCGCTACTATCATGACCGGGCCGGTGGACGCCGCTTCCCGGCCTACATGGGCGTGATCACGCTGGTCCTCACCTTTCTTGGCCTCTTGCGCGCTCCCAGAGAAAGCGCCCCGTGGCTGCTGTCGGCGGCGGTGCTGGTGTCTCTTGCTCTTGGTCTCGATCTCCGCGTCAATGGTGAGCTGTATCCGGCCGTTCCGATGCCCTATCGACTTGCCAGCCAGAGCTTCCTCGTGCGCCTGATGCGCTTCCCCGACCGCTTCAGTCTGTTCCTGGCCCTCCCTATGGCTGTGATGGCCGCCTACGGCACGCGTCAGCTCCTGGTCGATGTTGACAAGAGAGACCAGCGGCTCGCGACAGCTACGACTTGCCTGCTCACCCTTGGCGTCGCCTTTGATTATTTGGCGGTGCCGGTCCCGTTGTACGAGGCGCGGCTCTCCTCCTACCACCATTCGTTGGCGGGCGAGTCAAGCGACTTCGCTGTGCTCAATCTGCCCATTGATCCTCAGGCAAGCAAGCAGTACATGTTCGAGCAGACCGTTCATCAACACCCGGTCCTGCAAGGGCATGTGTCTCGTCTCTCCCAGCAAGCTTACGCGACCATAGATAGCCAGCCCTTTCTGCGGAGTCTGCGGCAGTCCGGTGAGATGGATCCCGCGCTTGCGGACGTTGGCCGTCAGCTAGCCTCTCTGGCAGCGGCCGACGTGAGAGACATCATCATCCACAAGGAGGGTGCGACACCAGATCGACTGAAGCGCTGGGAGCGCTATCTGCTCATCTCTCCCCGATTCGAGGACGGGGTAATAGCCGTGTTCCCGACCAGTCCCGAAATCGGCCGCGACTTCAGTCTGATGCAGGAGCTTGCCGCCGGGCTGGGCCCTGTGCGGGTCATCACGTCAACCGGTTGTGTGAACCCGGGGGGCGTGCTAGAGGTCGACGTCGGGTGGGGCGCGGTGGAACCGCCCGGCCAGGACTTCGACGTCGAACTAGCGCTGGTGGCCAGCGACGGGCGCGTAGCCCAAGTCCACCGCTATCCTGTTTGTACCTCGTCCGGGGCTCCCTGGTTGACGCACGACTGGTCGCAAGGCGCTGTCGCATGGGGGTATTATCCCTTGTACGCCAATCCGTCGCTTCCCCCCGCCACCTATCAGGCTCGGCTGGTATTGGTCGATTCGCAGAGCGGACGGAGCCAAGGCAACCCGATGATTGTGGGCGACGTGACGATCAGCCGTTCTCCGTGTGACCTGCCTACGCCCTCGGATGCTGTGCGCTCGAACACCGTATTTGGGGACGAGTTACGCCTGCTTGGCTATGGCCTACAGAGAGGCGATGACCGCCTGATGGTCTCTCTTCACTGGCGCTCGGAACAGAGGATGGAGACGGACTATATGGTCTTCGTTCACGTCTTCGACCTTGAGACGAGTGTCCCCGTGGCGCAGGACGACGCCATGCCCCTTCGCTGGAGCTATCCGACAAGCCTCTGGGGACCTGGCGAGTATGTGCGCGATGACATCCCTATTGACCTCAGCGGCGTCCCTCAGGGGCACTACGGCGTAGCTATCGGGATCTACGATCCGCACACTCTGGAACGCTTGCCCGTAGTCGACGTCAGGGGCCAACTGTCCCCCGACGGTCGCCTCGTCCTGCCCGACGAGATCGTCGCACTGGAGGAGGGCGCGTGACCAGGTCGGGAGAGTGGGTCGCTATCACGCTCATCCTCCTTGTGGCTGCTGTCCTTCGGTGCTGGGATCTCGGCGCCGTTCCGCCCGGCCTCAGCCACGACGAGGTTGCCAATGGGTTGATCGCCCAGAGCATACTGGAGGGGCAGCACGCCGTATACTTCACCGCCGCCTACGGCCACGAACCGCTCTACCAGTACGTACAGGCTGCATCGGTTGCGCTCATTGGCCACAACTGGATAGGGCTGCGCTGGCCTTCTGTGGCTTTTGGTCTTCTTGCCCTTGCCGCAATCTACGCCCATACCCGGCAGCTCTTTGGGCAGGCCGTGGCACTGCCTGCCATTTTATGGGCGAGTACGAGCTTCTGGCCGCTGTTCTACGCCCGCGTTGGGCTTCGCGCAATATCGCTACCCTTCACGGCTGCACTCGCTGCCCATTTTCTCTTTCGCAGTCTGCGCTGCCTTCGTCGAGATACGCACCGTCGAACAGCCGACCATCTCCTCGCCGGGCTGTTCGTGGGTCTCAGTCTCTACACCTACATGGCGGCTCGCTTTCTGCCCTTCATCCTGGCCGTGTTTCTCATCTACCGCTTCTTGCTGGCACAGGCGCCTCCTCTGGCCTGGTCTCGACTCCTGGTGCTCGTCCTCGTGGCTGCCCTGGTAGCCGCTCCGCTCCTCGCCTGGCTTGCCACCCACCCGGACGCTGAGTTTCGGGTCGCAGAGGTGCGTGAGCCGCTGGATCGCCTGTTGGCTGGGGATGCGTCGTTAGTGTGGCACAACCTGGTCGCCAACCTGGGGTTCTTCACCTTCACGGGCGATCCATGGCCTCACCAGGGTATCCCCGGACGGGCGGTCTTCGCCGAACCCATTGGCGGGTTGCTCTTCTGTGCCGGCCTACTCATCGCAGCTCTCCGTTGGCGAGACCCGCGACACGGTTTCTTGCTGATCTGGCTTGCTGGCGCGCTACTTCCCAGCATCTTGAGCTCTCACGCGCCACCGGATCTTGTCTCCGACGCCCCGAGTTCAATCCGCGACATCATGGGACTGGTGACCGTCTTCGTGTTCCCTGCGCTGGCGATCGCTGAGGTCTCCCGTTGGATCAAGCGGCGATGGCGGGACAGCCGCCATTCGGCTCTCGTCGCCCGCCCACTGCTGTTGGCCACCGTGCTCGTGATTCCTTCCCTTGCTCTCACCGTGCGCGATTACTTCATTCGTTGGCCTCTCAGGGAGGATGTCCGCTACTTCTATCAGACGGGACTGACCGCCGTGGGTCGACGGCTGGACACGTTGGGCCCCGCGCCCAACGTTGCCGTTGCCGGGCTTTCGGTCCACACGATGGACCGCCCGACGCTAGAGTTCTCCACTCGCATGGATGCGGAGAACATCCGGCTGTGCGACACACGCCAGACTCTGGTCATACCCGGGGGCGGTGGAGCCGTGGTGCTGGTGCCCACGATCGTCCCCTTTGACGACCAGGGACATCTTCGCCAGCGGCTAGCCAGGTGGGCTGAGGTCGAGGCTCAGCCCTCGTTCGAGAGCTATCGTGTTGAGGACAGGACGGCACTGCACCAGCACCTGCGAGAACTGGAGACCGAGGCTGCCCAACCCGATGGCACATCTCTGGCGCTGCCCGCCACCTTCGAGGGCCAACTCACATTGCTGGGCTATGAATGGCTAGAGCGGCCCTCGGGTCCTGGAGGCTTCCTGTCCCTGTTGACCTATTGGCGCGTTCAGATGCCACCCCCAGAGAGGATCAAGACGTTCGTTCACCTGCTCGACGCCCAGGGGGATCTCATCGTGCAAGATGACGGGCTCGAGAGCCCCCCACAGGGCTGGGCTGAAGGCGATCTGATCGTCCAGCACCACCTGCTGCAGCAGGCTCCCGAATCCCCGGAGGGCCTTTACACGTTGCAGCTGGGCCTGTATAATCCCTTGTCCCAGTCGCGGCTGCGCGTTGACGGGATAGATCGATTGCTTCTGCCATCTGTCGATTTCCGCGACAGTTAAGGCTTGCGGAGATGGACCCATTTCAGCTCTGGTCCCGCCCTAGCGATGGCATCTAGGCCAGGCCTGACGCGATCTCGGTGGGTGCGCCGCTGGGCGATCCCGGTCGTTGTTTTCGCGTTATCCTTCTTGCCTAGGGTAATCCACCCGGTTCACTGGCAGATGCAGTGGTATACCCGCGCCATCGCATTCGGGGACGCGGTGCTGTCCGGTGACTGGAGCCACACCTACCAGCGCTATCACCCGGGCGTAACCACAATGTGGCTGTGCGGCGCTGGGCTTAGGCTCTTCTCCTGGCTTCACGGTGTGTCGTCCGAGGTCCTCACGGGTGTCGTGCCGGCAAAGCCCGGTGTGATCCATAGTGCAGTCTCTGCCGGCGTGCTCCCTGCCGCATTCGCCATTTCTTCGTCGATTGTGTTGGCCTACATTGTGCTTCGTCGGCTTCTTGGGGGCAAGACTGCGGTGGCTGCTGCAGTGTTGATGGCCTTGGATCCCTTCTACCTAACGCATAGCAAGATGATTCACGTCGACGGCCTACTCACGGCGGGGATGTTCTTGAGTGCGCTTTTCCTGCTAGACTACCTACTTGAACCCAGAATGCGTCAGTTGGTGTGGAGTGGCTTCTTTGCCGGGCTATCTTTCCTGACCAAGACCCCTTCTTTGTTTCTCGTTCCGTATGCCCTGGTGCTCCTGGGACTGCGCCAACTAGCGATCCTCGCGGAGAGAGAGAGAGAGAGAGAGCGCGCGCGCGCGCGCGAACTGGTCACCAGGACTGGCTCCACAGATTGAGCGAGACCTTATGCGCATGGTTGATCTGGGCAGGAATCGCAGCCGTGGTCTTCGTTGGTTTCTGGCCCGCGATGTGGGTGAAACCGCTCGAAACGCTCGGTCGGATGGTGGAGAGTCTAACCGTTCACGTCGGGACGACACACTACAATCCAGTCTTCTTCAACCAGGAGAGTACTCTCGAAGATCCTGGATGTCTGTTCTACCTGGCGACCATAGGTTGGAAGACAACACTCGTCACGCTGCCGGCGGCCCTGGTCGGGGCGCTTTGCTCCGTAAGACGTGGTGTTGGACATAGGCGCAAATGGGTGACTTGGTCCCTGATGGTCTACATTGGGTTGTTCACGCTGCAGATGAGCTTCGGAGGATGGAAACAGGTGGCCTACCTGCTACCAGTCTTTCCTGCGCTGGATGTCATCGCGGCCCTGGGTGTCGTGTGGATCGCAGAGAGCTTGGAACATTGGGGCCCACTCGGCGGGCGGGCCGGGACCATCTTCACCGTCGTGGCCCTGGTGGCGCAGGCAGTCGTGGTACTTCCACGCCATCCCTACTACGGGACTCACCACAACGCGCTGCTCGGCGGGTCAAGAACTGCCAGAAACGTCTTGCCGCTACAGAATCAGAACGAGGGGCTTGATCTGGCCGCCGAAGCCCTCAATGCTCTCCCTCGTGCTCAGCGGGCCGCCGCAGGATTGCACCAGCGGGGAGCTGCAACATTCCGGTACGTTTTTGTCGGATTGACCACGACGATCGATGACCCCCGCGTCGACTACCGCGTCTACTTCCTGAACCACGTCATGCGCCAGCTCGACATAGAGGATTGGGGAGAACGGTGGGAAGCCGACCGGAATACCGAACCTCTCTACACGGTGACCTTCGACGGATTGACCTACGTGTGGGTCTACGGTAGACCGCCGGACGAGCCTGCCCGAGGAGGGCCCGAGTCCCGATTGAACTACCGGCTCGGGGAGCATCTGACCCTGCGCCGCGTGCGCGTTGACTCCAACCAGGTACCTCCTGGCGAATCGCTGACGGTTGTGCCAATCTGGGTATCTGACGGAAGGGTCGATAGAAGTTACAAGGTGTTCTGCCACGTGTTGTCGCCAGGAGGCAAGTTGGTTGCCCAACAAGACGGTCTGCCGCTGGCCGGGCTTCGTCCCACACAGACGTGGCGATCGGGCGAGGTGATTGAAGACAGCTACAAGATCTTCGTGGACCCCGGCGTGCCAGTCGGCGAATACGAGTTGTCAATGGGCATGTACGATTCGGAGACGATGTTGCGGCTCCCGGTACATGATGCCAACGGGGACCGCGTGTCTGATGACCGTATCGTGGTGGGTGATCTCTGGATTGGAAACCCGGGAGGGGCGCCGTGACTGACGGCGTCCGACACGATTCACATGAAGCAGCGCGCTTGCTCGCGGTCTTGCTGCTCTTGGTCTCCTTCAGTCTGGCGCTCACGAGCGCCGTTCGAAAGTCCCCGACGATGGATGAGCAGAATCACATCGCCCGCGGGGCTGCCTACTTGGGAACGGGCGACCCGCGTCTGAGCGTGGAGCACCCGCCCGTCATAAACGTGCTCAGCGCCCTGCCGGCGCATCTGCTGCTTGATCTGCAGCTTCCCCTTGACGAGTGGTGGGAGGTCGGCGAGTGGTATCACTTTGCAGACAGTTTCCTGTGGCGCATAAACAGCCATCCTGATCGCATCGTCTTCCTCGCACGGCTGCCCATCATCGGCCTGGGAATGCTCTTGGTCTCCTTGGTCTTTCGTTGGGCCAATGCGCGGTACGGACCGTGGGGTGCCCTGCTTGCTGGCTCCTTCCTTGCCTTCGATCCCAATGTGCTGGCCCACGGACGGCTTTCCACGACGGACCTTGGCGCCGCGTTCTTCGCTTTTCTTGCCGCCTACACCTTCTGGCGCCTTTCCCAACGCGCCACGCTAGCCCACCTTGTGGCGGCTGGCCTGGCGCTTGGCCTGGCTTTCGCCTCCAAGCTCTCGGCGCTGGCATTCGGTCCTATGCTCGGCCTGGCGTTCTTGCTGGATGGACTGCATGAGGGGGAAGATCGCATCTCGCGTCTCCTGCAGCGCCTCGGCCTCTTGGCGGCGGTGACCGCGGTCGCTGCCTTAATCGTCTGGGCCAGCTATCTCTTCTCCATTGGCCCCGTGGAGGGTGTCTCCTCACGCGTGCCGGCCCCGCCCTACGTACGCGGGCTATTGGCCGTACTAGATCTAGCCGGCGGCGGGCGGCCTGCCTATCTGCTGGGCCAGTTGAGCAACGAGGGTTGGTGGTACTATTTCCCTGTCGCTCTTGTGGTCAAGACCCCATTGCCTACCCTGCTGGGACTGCTGCTGGCGACGGGACTGCTGTTGTTCCGGCCACGCAGTGCTGACCTGTTCCTCTGCCTGCCGCCTTTGGGCTTCTTCCTGGTAGCCACGACCACCCGTCTCAATCTGGGGTACCGCCATCTGCTTCCTATCCTTCCATTCCTGGCTACCCACATCGGGCGCATTGCTCAGTTGCCAGCCGTGAGCTCTAGCGGAATCCGGTCTCAACGGTATCTTCTGCGGCGGTTCGTTCCGGCCATCCTCGGTGCTTGGCTGGCTATCAGCTGCCTTGCCATCTACCCGCACTTCCTCGCATACTTCAACGCGATAGGCGGTGGGCCGGACAACGGGTGGCGCATTCTAGTCGATTCGAACATCGACTGGGGGCAGGATCTGAAAGGGCTCAGACGCTGGATGGAGATGGAGGGGGTTGAGCGTGTGAACCTGGCGTGGTTCGGGAGCGCCCCCCCGGAGGCCTACGGTATCGACCATCAGCTCCTGCCAGGTGTTCCGCACGGGTTCAACCTGTGGCAGGAGCCCCCTTTCGACCGCCATCAGCCTGAGCCGGGCGTCTACGCGATCAGCGTGACCAACCTGGTGGGAGCTGTGCTTCCCGACCCGGATCTGTACGCCTGGTTCCGTCAGCGCGATCCTGACCACCGCATCGGCTACTCTATCTTCATCTATCGTGTGCCCGCTCCGTGAACGCGTTGGCCTTGTTCAAGTCTGATACCGGACGTCGTGCTGAGCTATGGCTGATCGTGGCCACACTCATCGTCGCCACCTTTCTGCGTTTCTACCGCCTTGACGCTGTACCTCCAGGTCCCTCACACGACGAACTCCGCATGATGCAGCTTGGAGAGCTCATTGTTGACGGGGAGCGACCCATCCACTGGAAGATCAGCTACAGCGCCGAGCCGCTCTATATGTACCTACTGGCAATGGCGATGCCCATCTGGGGATTCACGCCTTTCGGTGCACGGCTGATTACGCGTTTCGTCGGCGTGTTGCTCATCCCCGTGACCCATCGGCTGGTCGAGCGCCTCCTCGGACGCCGAGTGGCGCTGTTCAGCAGTTGGGTGCTTGCGCTGACGTGGTGGCCCCTTTTCTTCAGCCGTGTGGCCCTGCGGGGGCTCACGCTCTCCCTGTTCTTCACTGTAGCGCTCATCTGCCTGTGGAAGGGCCTGGGGCTGGGACGCGGCCCGGCAGGGGAAGCTGCAGGACCGGTCCGCTGGCGATCGCTAGTCATCGGAGCTGCCTTGACAGGGTTGACCTGGTACACCTTCACGGCCGCCCGTGCCGTGACCGTCTTTCTGCCTATCTTCCTGGCCTACCTGGGGCTGTTTCGCTTCGTCGAGCGTCGCCGCCTGGTGCAGGTTGCCCTGCTGACCATCGGTGTGGCGGCGCTCATCGCAGCGCCCTTCGTCTACGAGATGGTTGTTCATCCAGGGGTCCCTGAGACGCGCCTGGATCAGCTGGGCGGAATCCTGGGGGAGCTCCGAGCCGGCAACCCGCTTCCCCTCCTGGAGCAATCGGCGAACACACTGGGACTCTTCATGCTGGCCGGCGACCCAAACTGGCGCTACAATCTATCGGGTCGCCCACCGTTCGGGCCCGCGCTGGGAGGACTTGCCGTGCTGGGCGTCTTGCTGAGTCTGGTCCGCTGGCGCCAGCCGGGCTACTTCGCCTTTATCGTGTGGACGCTGTTGGGCCTGGCCCCGTCAATGCTGACCCCCGAGGCGCCGAGCTTTGTTCGCGGTATTGGTGCGCTGCCCGCGGTCGCGGTGTTTCCTGGGATTGGTGCGGTGGCTCTCTGGGATTGGCTCAAAGCCCGAGCCGGTAGGAGGGCCGGTGTGGCCGTTCCTCTGGTCCTGGCCGTCGTTCTGGGAGTGAACGGCGGCACTGTCTTTCGGGACTACTTTGCTTCCTGGCCCGTCCAGCCAGAGGTCCGCGAGATCTACCAGGCCAGCTTGACCGAGGCCTTCAAGGACCTCGTTCTAGGTGGTTTCGAGGGCCCGCTATGGATCTCCGAGCCCTTCCTGGATGATCGCAACCTGTTGCTGGCTGACTATACGCTGCACGGGGAGGGAATCAAGCCACGCTGGCTCAACGCTGACCGGGGGCTGATCCTCCCGCCTGCTGATGGCCTACGGCGCTATTTACTTGCCGATTTCGTGCAGCCCGACCCGGTCCTATTCTCGCGCTGGATGAGCGACGGGACCGTCGTCCTCGAGCGCCACTCCCCTACCGGTGTTCCGGCCTACCGCGTGCTGGAGGTTGAAGGCGGCCCGTGGGTCGAGCGCGAACTGCGGGGAATCGGGGCGACATCCGTCGCTTCGCTCGACGTTGAGGGACAACAAAGCGTGGTCTTGCCCGCCCAGTTCGACGGCAGAGCTGCCCTCTTGGGCTATGAGCTGGGCGAGGAGGAACTGGTGCCGGGCGAATCCGTCCACCTGGTCGTCTATTGGCGCGTCCGAGGCCCCGTGTACACCCCTCTGGCAAGTTTCGCCCACTTGCTGGACGCCCAAGGTGTTGTGGTGGGCCAGTACGATGGCTTCGATGTGCCACCCTGGCATTGGCAAACAGATGCGGTGGTGGCCCAGGTCTACCAGTTTCCGGTTGCCCCGAACGCCCAACCGGGGCCGCACTGGCTGGAGGTTGGGTTGTATGACGCTCAGTCGATGGTGCGATGGCCCGTCGTGGATGACCAGGGAAGCCAGCTTGGTGATCGATTGGTGCTCTGCAAAGTATCCGTCGAATAGGTCACCCTTCGGAAGGCTTAAACAAGAGGATCCAATCCGCTGGATGGTACGCCAGAGGCGCGCACGTTGACAAGCACCGTGTACCGTAGTAGAATCAGCTCCGGTTGGGCCTTCCGTGCCAATTGGAACCATCAGTCCGGGGGCTACGCCTCGTCGGCTTAGTTGATGAAAGGTACGATGATATGAGAATTCACTATGGGACGAAGGGTGCTGTGCTCCGTTTCACCCGGATGCTTTTGACAGTACTTGCAGCTTTGACGCTCCTCGCTGGCCTATCGCTCGTGCTGTCACACCTTCAGGTTCTTGCCAAGCCGGCCGCAGAAATCACCGCAGCTGCTTTGCACGTAGAGAAGGAGGTGAGCGAGGACGTTGCGTCACCAGGTGATGTCCTGACCTACACGGTTACGGTCAGGAACAGTGGCGATGCCTCGACGATGGCCTGGTTGACGGACACGCTGCCCGGCGAGCTCGTGTACGTCGCTGACAGCCTGGGTGCCACCTTCGGAAGCTGGGGCGTTCAGGACGACACGATCACCTGGACCGCCGAGATGTTCGGCTACAATTACACTGCCGTGCTCACCTTCAGTGCCCAGATCTCCACGGAGGAGCAGTATGTTGAAGTGGTGAACACGGTCCAGCTAACCGGCACGGGCGAGCTACTCGAGGACTCAGTTTCGACGACATCCGCGGTCGACGTGGGCAATCTGGACACCAGTTTCACGACGAAGAGCGTGTCCTCGGACCAGGCCGAGCCTGGAGACGTCGTGACGTACACGATTCGCATCGAGAACGCGGACGGTAGCCATCCGTACCTGGTACCCAATGCCCGCCTGACGGATACGCTTCCAGAGGGGCTGAGTTACGTCTCGGGAAGCCTGAGCGCTCTCGACCCTGGCGCCCAATATGGCGTGGATAGTGGCGTCATCACCTGGTCTAACACACTGCAGTATCTCAGTTTCGATGAGATCCGCTTCAGTGCCCAGATCTCCACTGGCGTTCCCCTGGATTCCTGGGTCACGAACAGCGCGGAGATCGTCGCTCCCCTGCAGTCATTCACGCGATCGGTTGCGACCTACATTCGGCCGGACATCTACATCACATACTTCCCTGCGCTCTTCGGGCGTTGGCCGCCGGTACCCTATTCCCCGAGCCTTCAGGCGATAGAGAACGAGGACGAGGATGTGAGCTACCGGGTCAGCTGGACGTATGATGCGAGCCACCCTGCTATCACGAGGCCCGATAGCTACACCTTGCAGGAGGCGGAAGACGACGCCTTCACCGTGAATGTAAGGAGCTTCGATCCGGCCGCCGAACCCGATTGCCTGGTCGACGCGAACGGCGGGTATTGTGACCTCGACAACGACAGCGGCACTTACTACTATCGCGTCCGGGGCCAAAACCAGGCCGGGATGGGACCGTGGAGCAACGTGCAGAGTGTCTACGTCTGGGGCTACGAGGATGACTTCAGTGACTACCAAAGCGGTTGGCCGCGGAAGTGGCAGACAACCCGGGGGGCCCTCTATCAGGTGCGACCCTACGAACACCCCGACTGCGGGTCAAACAAGGACTGCAAGTATGAAGAGGGTGACGGCTACGTCATAGCCCGCCGGGCGGAGTCGAAACCATACGCCCGCTTCAGCCCCGAGGTAGAGGTTCCCGTGGCGGACTACGAGCTGGAGGTAGACGCGCGCTGGTTTGAGGCGCAGTATCACGCCACGTACGAGATCATCTTCTCGGCCGAGGACGACTTCGATAGCTACTACTCGGTGAAGGTCTTCATCGACAACCCGGACAAACCGTCAGGGAAGGCGCCAGAGTGTTCCTACCAGGTCTACAAGCAGGAAGACGATGGCGACAAGCTGATCCTGCACGACTTCGATGAGACGGACGCGATCAACTGCGGTGTGCTCCACTGCGGTCGCAGCGGAAGTAAGGTAGACCCCGATGACCCCTGTGGTGACACAGCCTGGAACGAGTGGAAGATCGAAGTGGAGAACGGTCATATCAAGGTCAGGGTCAACGGGACACACCTGGGCACGTGGACAGACCACGACGAACCCTTTGGGCCTGACCGCGTCTTTGGCGTCGGCGCGACCTTGTACGAAGGCCTGACGCCCTCCAAGCCGGTGTTCGACAACTTCGAGGTCGAGCTAGGCGACTAGGCTGCCCGGACTGGGAGGACTGAAGAGGGAGGCCACACGGTCTCCCTCTTTTCTTATATGGAACATCACGAGCTGTGCTTGACGCTCCACAAGGCCCGGACGGTGCGCCGGTGAGCAAGCGCCGGCTGAATATCCTGCGCGTGTTGATTAGCGCCGGGGCGTTGGCCTTCCTGTTTTGGAGGGTCGCGAACCCTGACGAGACACTCAGCGTGCTCCGCCAGGCCGACCTGCGCTTCCTCCTAGGTGGGTTCCTACTCTTCGTCATCAGCCTTGCCATTCGCGCTTATCGCTGGCTGATCCTGCTTCGTGGCCTTGGCCTGCAGGTATCCTACGGCCGCCTGGTGCGCCTCTACTTTGTGGGACAGTTCTTCAGCAGCTTCCTGCCCACTCAGTTCGGTGGAGACGTGATGCGTGCACTAGAGCTCACCGAGGACACTGAGTCGTCTGCGGCTGTCGGTACTGTATTGCTCGATCGCATGACCGGACTCCTGGTGCTTCTTCTCATGGGCCTGGTGGCCCTGCCTTTCGTCGCTGGGCAGATGGAACCGTGGCTCATCTGGCTTCTGGTCGGCGTGGCCGGAACGGGCCTCGTCGGCGGCGGGCTGGTACTGGAGGGCCGCATGCTGAAGACGGCGACTGCGTGGCTCCCGACCGGCCTCTCTTTGGCCGGTCAGGGCTCACTGGCCCAGGTTTATGCCGCCGTGACCGGTTGCGGGTGGAAAGCCGTGACGGGCGCTTTCGCTGTCTCCGTCGGGTTCAATCTGATCAACATCCTCATCAATGTGCTGTGTGGGCAGGCCGTCGAGCTAGGAGCCGATATCGGCTACTATTTCGTCGCCACCCCGCTGCTCTCTGTCTCTGGGATGATTCCTTCAATCAGCGGATGGGGCGTGCGTGAGGCGGTGAGCACGGCGGTGTTTGCGCCGATCGGCGCGGGCGCGGACGTCACTACCGCACTGGGTATCTCTCTGGGAGGTATTGCGCTTGCGGCGGGCCTCGTCGGAGGCGTTGTCTATGGCTACGACAGACTGCGCGTCCTGATCACTCGCCGGGCGGCAGCCGATCCGCAATACCATGATCACCAGCCTGAGTAACGAGAAGGTCAAGTTCGTCCGGCGGCTGCAGGCCCAGAAGGCGTTCCGTCGACGCGAGCGATGCCTCGTGCTGGAGGGCGTGCGGCTCGTAGGGGAGGCCGTGCGTGCCGGCCTCGCGCCCGATCTGGTCCTCTACGAAGAGGGGTTCGCCAGCGAGAGTCGGCACAGAGGACTACTGGACGCGTTGTCTGCGCTGGATGCCCCTTGTCATATCGTGAGCGAGTCAGTGATCAAGAGCTGCTCGGACACGATGACACCGCAGGGTATACTGGCCGTGCTCCCCTTCCCTGAGCTGTCTCCGCCGACGCCCCTGACGTTTGTGCTGATTCTTGACCGTCTCCGTGATCCGGGCAACCTGGGCACAATCCTGCGCACGGCTCTGGCGGCAGGCGTGGAGCAGGTGCTCTTGGTGCCTGGTACGGTGGACTGGAGCAACCCCAAGGTCGTGCGGTCCGCGATGGGGGCCCATCTACGTCTCCCGATAGCGGAGGCGAGCTGGGAGTCCATTGCCGAAGAGGTGTCCGGCTGTGAGACCTGGCTGGCGGCTGCCCAGGGGGGAAAGCCGTACACCAATGTCGACTGGGTGCGACCGGCAGCGCTGATCGTTGGGAGCGAGGCCCATGGGGCCGGAGACCAAGCGCGTGCTTTCGCGGGCAACAGTGTCTCCGTTCCTATGTGTGCTGGCGTCGAGTCCCTCAACGCAGCGGTGGCGGCAGCTACCATCCTCTTCGAGGTGGTTCGCCAGAGGGCCACGTGTTCGCCTGTCCCGACCACGGCGATACGCACGGCTTGACAATGGGCGATTCCTGGGGCATAATCGACCCCATCGAGCACAGCAAGCAGAGACACAAAGGCTTCGACGGAGAAGAGTAGGCGGACGGAAGCCACCAGGGAAGCGAGGTCGTGGACTGAGAGCCTCGCCTGGCCGAACTCCCCCGAAGTTCGCTCCTGAGCCGACGGGTGAACGGTCGTGCGCCGCACGAATCCCAGTAGCTCGCTCCGCAGGCCCAGCGTTAGAGGGGCAGCCGATCGCGCCCTTGGGTGCCGTCGGTGGTTGAGGCGGACTCTGATCAGAGTCAAACAGGGTGGTACCGCGGGAGGCCGACGCTCTCGTCCCTATGGGGCGGGAGCTTTTTGTTGTATCGGTCGTGCTGTGTCTGGTGGAATGGGCAGGCACGGTATCGCGGTGGTCGACAAAGGAGTGAACGCAATGCTGGATGAACTCAGCCGAGTCAGGGATGAGGCTTACGCCTCTCTACAGCAGGTGCAGAACAGCGAGGAGCTTGAGGCGTGGCACAAGCTCTACCTGGGCAAGAAAGGCGCTCTGACGCTTATGCTGCGCTCCGTAGGAGCGTTACCCAAGGAGGATCGGCCGCTCTTTGGGCGTACTGCCAACGAGGCCAAACTGGAGCTGGAGGCGGCCCACGAGGCACGGTGCCAGGCACTGGAGCGGGGCGAGATGGCGCAGGAGCTGCGAGAGAGTGCCATCGATGTGACGCTTCCTGGTCGCCCTGTCGGACCAGGTCATCTCCACCTAACGACGCAGACCCTGCGTCGGATCTACGAGATCTTTGGCGACATGGGCTTCCAGGTCTACGAGGCACCTGAGGTGGAGACCGACGAGCTGAACTTTGGCCTGTTGAATATGCCCCCCCATCACCCGGCGCGTGACATGTGGGACACCTTCTGGGTCGACGAGGGGGTGGTGCTCCGCACGCACACCTCCCCGGGCCAGATTCGGGCGATGCGCGAGTACTGTCCCGATCCGATTCGCGTCATCTTGCCTGGCAAATGCTATCGCTACGAGCAGGTGTCTGCCCGTGCCGAGCATCAGTTCTACCAGGTGGAGGGACTTGCGGTTGGACACAACATCACCATGGCCGATCTGATCGGCACGCTGACTGAGTTCGCCCGGCGCTACTACGGGGGCGAGCGCCGCATCCG
>JASFVG010000012.1:0-25708 GCA_050049955.1 Anaerolineae bacterium
GACGGTAGGAGCTGCTTACCGGGGTGCGCAGACCAATATTGTCAGGTCGATAGCTGTCGGGGGTGAGGCGCCCCGGGAGAAGCCGACGTGGGGCATCCGATTGGCCACCCAGCTGGGCTTACCCATCGTCCTGGCCCTGGGGGTTAACGATCTCTTCGTCAAGCCATTCAGGTCGCTGATGACGGGCCTGAACTTGACCTTGGGGGTGATCGGCATCGTCTTCGGCCTGACGCTCAACGAGACACTCAGAACCTACCGCACCAGCCCCGCCCTGCTGGGGCTGGTGCACGACGCAACGGTCTCTCGTTCGAGGGCAAGCGACCAGGAGACGCGACACCTCCTCGAGATAACTCCCGGGGTGGAAGCGTACTACAGCGAGGCCCTTGTCGAGGCAGAGACACAGCAGGGACAGTCGTTCCAGATCCGGGCCATTGAGGGCGACCTGGATGCGTTTCCCTTCAAGGTCCAGCGAGGGCAGTTCTTCCGGCCCTACGCCTACGAGGTGCTAGCCGGCAACGGATTCTTGGACTGGCAGGGACTCTCGGTGGGAGATGAGGTGATGCTGACCTTCGAAGAGAGGGAAAGCAGATCGCTAGCCTGGAGGATCGTGGGGCAGTATCCAGAACCGACCAACGCCGGGCAGATGCTGATGCTCAGCCTACCTGTGGCAGCCCGATGGGCGAGCCAAGCCGAGCCGAACACATACTTCCTCAAGCTGGCTGAGGAGTGCGACCCGGACCGGGTGAGGACGTACCTGACACGGAACTCGGGCGGCGACCTGGGGCTCACACTAACCGAGCAGGCGATCCCAGACGACGTCTCCTCCCTCCAGGTCGCCGTTTTCGTGCTTGCCGCCATGCTCATCGGCATCGCGCTGATCAACGTCTTCAACACGTCTCTGTTGGCGATGCAGGAGAAGACGAGGGATATCGGCGTGTTGAAGACGCTGGGAATGACACCTTCGCAACTGGAGGCGGCTGGCAACACGTCGGCTGGGGTTCTTGGGCTACTGGCGGCTGCGATCGGGGTTCCCACCGGCTACCTGCTCACGAGAGGTTTGCTGGCCAGCCTATCGAAGACGTATGGCTTTGGAAGTGTGCACGTGACGCTGAGTCTGAATGCGATGGGGCTGCTGACCCCAGTGATGATCGTGGTCAGCATGGCGGGAAGCGCGATTCCCGTCCGGCGAGCGGCCCGACTTCCGATCGTAGAGGTCCTACGGAACGAGTAGGCGACAGGGGTACCTTGAGATGAGCTTTCTCAACGCTATCCGGTGGGAATTCTTGCACAGGGTGCCGGTGATCGTCATGCTGGTCGCCGCGGTATGGTACTGGGCGCAGGGGAAGAGAGCGTCCGCGATTGCGTGTGCACTCGGTGGCGGCGTCGCAGGTCCGCTGCTGGTTCGGTTCAGCGCGGCCATGACGGGCGGCGCCGGCAAAGCCCTTGAAGCGACAGTCGTGAATACCCTGACCATGGTCCTGCTTCACCTGCTTCTGGTGGCGTACCTGGGCACGGAGGCCAACTGGAGCAACGTGAAGGTGGACCTAGGCCTGGGCGGCCTGGCGGCGGTGTGCCTGGCTGCAATGGAAGGCATCGTGGCCGGTCGAGCCAACGCGGCAGCCGCGATGTGGCCAAGCATACCTCTGGGAGCGGGAGGCGCGCTGGTACTTCTCGCCATTCGGGTGTTGAAGGGGCACAAGCTTGCGCTGGCTCTCGCGAGCGCTGCGCTCCTTGGGGCCCTGATAACGGTGGCAGCAGGCGCACTGGGGTTCGGGGGCTGGGTCCAGTGAAAGGACGGGGCAGGCCTTGAGGCACGTCCAAGAAGCCTGGGCACGATCCCAGGCGTTCCGGGTGATCCTGGTCGTAGCCCTCCTCTATGCATTGTTCCGCCTGGTGGTCCACGGGGGGTACTTGGCGATGATGCTGCAACCGGAATCGGACCTCTTGGGCGGCATGCCCGAGTGGACCGGGTCGGGATCCGACCCTATGGTGCCGCCGGATCTGCAGATATACCTGGACGCCGCCAGGCACGTGCTGGGGCGCGAGGACCTGTACCTGAAGGGGTCGCTGGCCAGACTTGAGGAGCACTACCCCTATGCACCGTCCTTCGCCCTCGCATTTGTCCCTTTTGCGTGGCTGTCGCCCGTCGCTGTAGCGATCGTGCACTCCGTACTCCACGTGGCAGCCTATGCGTGCCTGTTCGTGGCGTGGGCACGCATCTTTGACCGGCTGGAGTTGAAGGCCGCGAGCGCGACGCTTGCCTGGACGGCTCCGCTCTGGCTGGTCTTCTCCGCCTTCTGGAGCGATCTGGGATATCTCAACATCTACCTGGTCGTGGCGCTGCTAGCCACACTGTATACGGAGGCAGTCCTCTCCGAGCGGCTTGGGTGGTCTGTGTTCTGGCTCTCCATCATCCTGCAAATCAAACCTCATTGGGCCTTCGCCACCGCCGTGCCTCTGCTGTTAGGCCGCTATCGCTTCTTCTTCAAGCTGCTGGCCCTGGCCGTGTTGAGCTACGTGGGGATCGTGGGGTTGACGGCGCTGGCGACAGGGCCCTCCTACGCGCTGCAGCAGTACGCTGACTACTTGGCCTTTCTGAGGCGCTTGAGTCGTGACTTCCCGTGGCGCGGTCCCGAGAGCCCGTTTCTGGGTTACAATCACTCGATCAAACAGATCGTGTTCTATATCGCGGGCAGAATGCCGGCGGCAGGGTTGGCAACAAAGCTCCTTAAGGCGGGCCTCCTGGCGCCGCTTGGCGTGGTGATCGGCCGTCGCCTGGTACAAGGGGGCGCAACGCCGCCATGGCGCGCCCCCAAGGTGGCCCTCGACCTGGCATTCTCCCTCTACCTGGGTGCGTTCATCTGGCTCGACATGGTCTGGGAGCTGTCGTTGTCCATAGCGATATTCCCGTATTTGCTGGCGACTGCGGAGGGTCCACTGACCACGGTCGTGGCTTGGGTTGCGTTCTTACCCTACGCTCTGATCGATGTCTGGCAGGTAGCGAGTCTGGGGCTGTTCGGGATGGACGTGATCGCCCCAGGCCCGTACGTCCTCACCGATCCCAGCATCTATGTTCCGATGGTCATGGTGCTGGCCCTGTCCTTCTACGGGCTGCTGATCAAGCGGATGTTGGAGCAGGCACCGGGGCCGATGAGGGCGCGGGCATGAACCTAGAGACGTTTCAGAATTTGCCCACGGAGTCGGTGGCCCGGCAGGTGCGTGAGGGCGGGGTGAGCGTGTGCGTGTTTCCGATTAACGGCACGCGCAGGTGGTTTGCCCTGGAGCATCCGCAGCTGTCATCCCGGCCGCTGGTGGAGGACTACCTGCGGATTACTGGTCGACGACATATCCAATTGTACAGTTTGTTCTTCGATCACGGCATCCACACACTATTGACCCCCATAGTCGGGCCGGACGTTCTGGAGCGGGGGGACGGTTACCGAGACCTGCTCAAGCGAGGCTTAGTGTGGTTTGCCGAGAGCGAGGACTTCCTCGCGTTCTACGATGCGTATGATGTGCGGGTGCGCGTGTACGGAGAGACGCGCCGCTGTCTTGACGGCACGCCCTATGCCGACGCGCTGGATGCCTACGAAGCGCTGGCGCAGCGCACGGCTCATCACTCGAGCTGCCGCCTGTTCTTTGGCGTCTGTGCCCACGACGCGGCGCTAGCGGCCGCGGACGCGAGCGTACGCTTCCACACGCGGCACGGACGTATGCCCGAGAAGCACGAGTTGGTCACTGCGTTCTACGGCGAGTACGTGGAGCCCCCCGACCTTTTCATCGGCTCGGATCGGCCGGCGGTGTACGACATGCCACTCGTTTCGACGGGTCACGAGGATCTCTACTTCACAGTGAGTCCGTCACCCTATCTCGACGCGCAGACGCTGAGGGCGATTCTCTACGACCATCTGTACGCGCGTCGGGTGAGTGACGAATCGTACGAGGAGCTGTCGTCAGATGATTGGCGGGCTATGGACGAGTACTACACGCTGAACCGGAGCGCGGTGCTGGGACTGGGGAGAAGGCACGAGAGTGGGCGGTTCTGGTATCCGATCCCACAAGTACGGCTTCCTTGGGCGGCGGAGGGCGGAGATGACTAAGGCTGTCTCTTGAGCGGCGCAACCGGGTGTCCGTCACGAGGGCGAGGACAACTGGAGTTGCTACGACGGTGTTGGTTAGGCACAGGGGCACAGTGGAGGCGCAGCAGGCCCGTTTGGGGATAGGCCAGTGAGCTACCTGGAAGAGGCCAAGAGACTGGTGCGGGACTTAGACCAGAGGATGGGCCCGAGTCCGTACGATATCGCGTGGATGGCCAGGCTGCGGACTGGGGGCGATGGCGAGCCTCGCTGGCCCGGTCTGCTCAACTGGTTGATCGAGAACCAGCATCTGGATGGCAGCTGGGGTGGTGAGATCGAGTATTTCCACGATCGTATCATCTGCACAGTCGCCGCAATGATCGCGCTGAGGGAGAACGGATCGCACTCGCGCGCAAAAAGCGCCATCGCTCGCGGAGGCAAGTACCTGTGGCATCACCTGCATCTGCTGCGCAACGATCCCACTGAACTGGTGGGGTTCGAGCTCGTCTTTCCTACCCTTCTGGCTCAGGCCCAGGGCCTTGGCCTTGACGTGCCCACGCATGCCTACGGGTATGGCGAGGTGCAGGCCGCCAAGCTGCGCCTGATTCCCCCGCATATGCTCTACTCTTCCAGAATATCCACCGTCTACTCCCTCGAGTTCTTGGGAGCGTCCGGAGACGTGGAACGTCTGGAACAAGCCTTGAACAGCAATGGCGCGCTGGGGAATTCGCCGGCAACCACGGCTTACTACCTGTGGCTGCGGAGCGAGGGGGACGAGCGGGCCGAGGCGTACCTGGAGACCGTACGCACGGATCGGGAGGACATCATCCCTGTCTATCCCTTCCGCACCTTCGAGCGAACGTGGGTCCTGAACAACCTCACCTTCTCGGGACTGCCCGTCACGACGTATGCCGACGGGTATCTCTGGTCCGAGCTCCGGGAGGAGCTGGGAACCAGGGGAGCGGGTTTCGATGTAACGTTCGGCATACCGGATGGGGACACGACGTCAGTCTGTTGCCGGCTGCTACTTGAAGCCGGACACGACGTTGACCCGACCGTACTTGCCCGGTACGAGGACCGGAAGGAGCGGCTCATCCGGACGTACGACTACGAGCGCAATGCGAGTGTCAGCACGAACGTCCATGCTCTGGATGCACTGCAGCAGATGCCTGGGTACCCGGATCGGGAGGCTGTGCGCGAGCAGATTGCTGTGATGCTCCTTAGCAAACGAGTCTACAACACGTATTGGGCGGACAAGTGGCACGCGTCTCCCTACTACGCCACGGCCCACGCGCTGGTGACGCTGTCGCGAGAAGGTAGCCACCTCATCCACGGGTGCCGGCACACGGTGGAGTGGCTGATCCGAACGCAGCGGGAGGATGGCTCCTGGGGGTATTTCAGTCGAGGTACCCAGGAGGAGACGGCTTACGTGCTCGCCGCACTCATTCACCTCGCACCGATCTACGGCTTTGGAACAGACCCCATACACAGAGGAGCCGAATACCTGGCCAGGGCATATGAGGAAGGCAGAGGCTATCCTCCACTGTGGATCGTGAAGTGCCTGTATGCGCCGCAGGACATCATCCGGTCAGCGGTGCTAGCCGCCCTGATCAGATATGAGCAGACCTTTGGCAGGTCCCCATAAGGAGGGAATACCTTTTTGAACACTGCCTGGCTCAAGCTGCTGCTCGAGGTTTCTGCAGACGATCCCGACGAGGCTCGCCGGCGGCAGCTCCTCAACATCCTGCTGTTGGGTCTGGCCGTATTGACACTGCTCACACTCGTGGTTACGGGGGCTGTGACGGCCAGCAATCTAGCTGACCCGGACAGCTCGGCCCTCCTCGCCTTCCTGGGCAGTCTGACGGTGGTTGCCGGCATCATCTTGGTCTTCATCGTTAACCGCTACTGGTCGGACCTGGTGGCCAGCTCGCTCTTTCTGCTGCTTCTGACGACCATCATCACTTTCTCAGATCATCCGGCAAAGGTCGTCGAGGGGCGCAGCACATTCCTGTTCACCATCCCCATCCTGATGGCCAGTGTAATCCTCCGTCCGTGGGCCAGTTTCGCGCTGGCCGGACTGAGCAGTGCGATGATCGCTGCATTGGCACTTCGACTCCCCCAGTACATACCGCCGTTCCCAACGATGTTGGGCTTTGTCGCATTTGCCTTCATTGCGTGGGTCTCGTCCCGGAGTCTAGAGAACGTCGTGCGGGAGCTGCGGGCCATCAACCAGGAGTTGGACGAGCGCGTGGAGGAGCGTACGCGCGAACTACGTGCAGCAAATGTCCAGCTCGCGGAGGCGAACGAGGGTTTGATGGAGCTAGACCGCCTGAAGTCGAGGTTCGTCTCGACGGTGTCTCACGAGCTTCGAACGCCGCTGGGGGTTGTGCAAGGGTTCACGGAGATGCTGCTCGCCGGGGTCTACGGCCCCCTTGTAGACAAGCAGAGGAACGCGCTGTACCGCATCGAAAGTAACACGAGAACGCTGCAGAACATCGTCAACGACCTGCTTGATCAGGCTCGCATCGAGGCAGGCCAGCTATCGCTGAGGTTTGCGCTCCTTCGACCGGGCCAGCTGGCCAGGGAGGTGGAATCGACTATGGGCGTGCTCGCCGAGCGGGAGGGCCTAGCGTTGACCACATCTGTTGACCCTGCCCTGCCCGACGCCCTGTACGGTGACAGAGAGCGCTTGCACCAGATTCTGCTCAACCTGGTGACCAACGCGATCAAGTTCACCGAGGAGGGCGGCATACACGTGCACATGTACCTGCCTGAGGGTGCGCAGTCATCCCAGTGGGCGATTGACGTTGCTGACACCGGGCCCGGGATCCCGGAAGAGGACCGAGAGCAGGTCTTCGTCCCTTTCCGTCGTCTCGACGATTCGATGACCCGCCGCCACCGGGGCGTGGGACTGGGGCTCTCGATTGTGAAACAGCTGGTAGAGCTCATGGAAGGGACCATAACGGTGTCGAGCGAGCTGGAGCGCGGGAGCACCTTCACTGTCCTGCTACCGCTGAAGCGAGCGTGAAAGGAGTAGACTATGCACAGCAACGAACGATACGCGATGATCATTGAGGACAACGAGGACCTAGCCATCATTTTCGCGGAAGCCCTTCAGGCGGCGGGTCTCCAGACTGGAATCGTCCAGGACGGGGAGACTGCACTCGAGCAGCTTCAGGATTCGATCCCGGGCATCATCATACTGGATCTTCACCTGCCGTACGTTTCCGGTGAGGAGATCCTGACACGGATCCGCGCCGACGAGCGGTTTGCACAGACCAAGGTGATCATAGCCACCGCTGACCCACGGATGGCCGATATGCTGAAAGATCGCGCTGACCTCGTCTTGCTCAAGCCGATAAGCTTTGGGCAGCTGAGAGACCTGGCGGCGCGGTTGACACCGTAGGACCTAGGCTGCCGCGACCAACGGCAGGGTGGTCAACGTTCTTGCGACCATAGTGCGAACCTGGAACCGCCGCTTGGCGGCGGGCTGAAGGGCAGAGACCGGTCTTAACTATGGGGGAAGTGGTGGCGGACAGCGGGTGGCAGATGAGTCTTGACAGGGTATGACCACACGGTATAATTCGACGCGTTGGCCCGCTAGCTCAATTGGAAGAGCAGGGGCCTCTTAAGCCCTTGGTTGCAGGTTCGAGTCCTGCGCGGGTCATCGGGGGGCACTCAGGTATGAGTGCCCCTCTTCCGTTCTTGGGGTGATCTCAAGGCATGCGGCTGACCTGTCGAGAGAGGCAAAAGGGCTGGCACTCAACGTGCCAGCCCCTTCGATCAGGTGGAGATGGCGGGAATCGAACCCGCGTCCGCGGAACTCGAGCACAAACGTCTACAAGCTTAGTCGGCCCTTCTGCTTCTCATCCAGGGAGACGCTGCCGACCGCGCTACACCTGGAATCAGCCGATGGGAACCGAAGCCCCCTCTTGAGCGCCCACATCGGCGTCCGGGCGCAGCACGCGAACTTTATTGACGCCCATCCCCGACCCGTCCGCGAAGGGCCTGGGTAGGCGTGACCGCTTACGCGGTCAGCTCCTCTGGCTTAGCCTACGCTACCAGCGGCACGGCCGCGGTGTCGAAAGCCGCCATCGGAGCGGGCATCCAAGTGTTTTCGTTGGCACTTAGAGTTTGTGCTCCGTTGTTCACGGGGTCAGAGCGCCCCGGCTTGCTGTCTGTGATCAGCCTCCCACGTCGAAGCCTTTCATCCCCACAGCGGCCGTGATTATAGCACTTATGGCCCCGAGTGTCAAGTCTCAACCGCCGCCGCCACGATCCCTCGAACCGCCGCCGCGACGTCATCGGGCAATCCCTCGGGCTGGTGAGAGCCGAGAATGGCATCCACCTTGTCGGCGGCCCGCTCGGCCAGAGTGGCGCTGCCCCCCGCAGACCATTCCGAGTGGTTGGCGCGACTCAACAGATCCGGATACCAGTGTTCTCGAAAATGGTCGAAGGTGTGTTCGCAGTCGATGTACTGTCCATCGGGGCCCTTCTCGTCGATCAGATCGAGGGCGAGGGTGTCCTCGTCCATCACCACGGGCTTCAGGCTGCGCTTGATCCACGAGAGGATCTCGTCACAGATGGCCAGCTGCGCCAGCGAATAAGCCAGTCCGGATTCGAGATAGCCGACGTCGTGGACCACTTGGCTCCCGATCATCACGTTGTGGAACAGGGTCAGGGCCGCTTCGAGAGCGGCCTGCTGGTCGACCACCTTGGAATCGGAGGCACCTCCCATCGCAAAGAACGGCAGTCGATGGTAGTGCGCCATCGATTGCAGCACACCCTGGTGGTCGGGGCCCGTGTATGGCTGGACCGTGGTGCGCATATCCAGGGGCAAGGCGGCCCAACCGGGCACGAAAACCGGTGTGCCCGCGTTCTTAAGCTGGGCGATCACCAAACCAGCGAGGGCACCGGCGAAGCGCATCGCGTTGCTCCCGGCCACGCTCACCGGAGCGGCGGTGCCTGCCTGGGCCCCGGGAACGTAGAACGAAGGTAATCGCTTTCCTGCCAGGTATAGCAGCTTCCGGAGGGCGTCCCGGTTGTGACGCAGCCCGGTCGTGACGTTGATGTAGCAGGCCACGAAGGGTCGCTCCCGCAGCGCCTCGGGCCCACCCGCCACCGATTCAGCCATCCTGACGGCATCGACGCAGCCGTCCATCTCGTAGGTGACGAAGACGATGGGCTTCGTCGTGCGGTTCAGCATGATCTCCATCTGGTAGCGGTCGGCAAGCCCCTGCTCGACGTCGGTGGGCAGCACGAGCGACATCACAAAGTCGATGTTCTCCAGTGCATCGCACACGGTGATGCCCTCGGCGACGTCCTTGAGCACCGGTCTTCGCCGCTGCCCAGTCCTGTGGTCGATCACGTTCAGGCAGTCCGAGCCAGGCCCGAAGTAGCTGCGGTAGCCCGCGATCTGCATTGCGGGTTTGCCATTTCGGTTGTAGATGGTGACCTCTTTGGGAGCGACCTCGATCGCTTGCTCAACCAGGTCCGGCGGGATTCGGACGAGGCTACCATCCTCTACGGAGCACCCAGCGTCTCTGAGAAGCTCGACGGCTTCTTGCTCGTAGAGCCGGACACCCGTGTTCTGCAGAATGCCCAGACAAGCCTGGTGCATCATTTTGGCCTGGTGATCCGTCAACCGTGAGTACGGTGTGTGAACTGCAGGTATCATGTCGTCTTCTCCTCCCTGGGCTGGACGTGGGCTGCTGATGCCAAGCTGATGAGGCACTCCCGCGGTACCTCTACCGGGGATTCCTGGTGCGACAACCGGTGGCCTTGTGTCCCACGTATCACGGATTATGGCGCGGATCGGAAGGCAGTGCAAGCCAGTAGTAGGCCTGGGCACAGGAGGGACTCTGACCCTTCACGATGGGCCTGACCTTGACAGGTTACTGACTGTCTCCTATACTCTGTGCCTTGGACCCGTGGGCCAGATCATTGGGACCGGTCGTGCAGGAGTCGGGAATACCACCGACAGCCGCGCTGTTCGCGCTCCAGCTTCGTTTGGACCTGGTGCGTTCCGGCGGTCAGGTCAACAAGGGCACCCAGCAGCGATATTGGTAATGGCGGCAGCGGTTCTTCGCTCCCGCTCTTGGTGCTGGCCGTGGCGGTTGAGGGCCGAGCTCGAGCGTCCGGATAGGTGCGGAAAGCGATGGGGAGGCAGAGGATGCAGGGATCGATCATCAATCTGACCAGAGGGGTGCCGCCGACGGACGCATTTCCGGTGGAAGACTTGATCGCGTGCGGGGAGGCGGCTCTACGGCGCGATGCCTCCGTCCTGTTGCAGTACCATCGCGGCGGCTATCCTCCACTGCGCGAGTGGCTGGGCGCCCAGTATGGAGTGGGGCCAGAGCAGGTGCTGACCGGGAACAGCTCGTTGGAGGTCTTCTCGTACATCATCCGGGTCTTGGTCGGGGCAGGCCGGCGGGCCTTCGTGGAATCTCCGTCGTACGATCGCTCTATCACCCTTCTCCGGCGCAATGACGCCAATGTCGTGGGCATCCCTCTGCAGGATGACGGCATCGATCTCGAAACGCTGGAGGCCGAACTCGAGGCTGGCGCCCCAGCCTTGATGTACCTGATCACCGATTTCCAGAACCCGATGGGCGCCACCACCAGCCTGGAGAAACGAGAGCGGCTGGCGGAGCTGGCCAGGGAGCAGGGTTTCTGGATCGTCGAGGACGCGCCCTACCGGAGGCTGCGCTACCGCGGAGAGGACGTTCCCTCTCTCTGGTCACTCGCCCCGGATCGAGTGCTGCACATGTCGTCTTTCTCCAAGGTATTGGCGCCGGGCCTGCGGCTGGGGTATGTGATCGGGCCCGAGCAGGTCGTCGCTGAGCTGTTTGAGTGGGCGGAGCATGCCCACATAGGACCGGTGCTCCCGACCCAGGGTATGGTCTACGAGTACTGCCGGCGCGGGCTGCTGGATGCCAACGTCGAGCGGTTGAAGGATCTTTACCGCCCGCGGCTGGACACTGTTGTGGCGGAGCTGAACGATCAGATCCCGGAGGCCGCATGGACCAAGCCGGACGGCGGATTCTTCGTGAGCGGCTTCCTTCCGGAGGGAAACCACATCGTCGATCTACGCGAGCGGGCCGAGGAGGCAGGTCTGAAGCTGTCCGACGGCCGGGGCTTCTTCCCCAAGCCCACTGAAGGCAATCGGTTTCTACGTATCCCGTTCTGCAGCCTGACCGAGGCACAGATCGTCGAGGGTGTGTCACGGCTGGCGAACCTGGTGATCCGGTAGGAGTTGCCGAGGCACGATGATAGAGGAGACCCCCGGCATCCGATCTCAGATCACGTTCTTATACTACAAGGACCTGGCGCCGATTGAGAGGTTCTACGGACAGGTGTTGCGGCTCGAGCTGATGGAGGATCAGGGGTGGGCCAAGATCTATGCCGCCGGTGGGAACGCCTTCATCGGCATCGTGGCAGGGAAGAGGGCCTTCCACCAACCGCGGAGGGAGAACTCCGTGTTGATCACGCTGGTGGTGGACGACGTAGATGGCTGGTATGCAGCTCTGAAGGAGCGCGGCGCCAACCTGCTGACCGGGGTCAGGGAGATGGAGAGTATCCAGGTGCGCGGCTTCTTCCTGACGGACCCAGGGGGCTATACGCTGGAAATCCAGCAATTCCTAGACCCTGATGTCGCGCGGATCTTCCACCAGTATGGCCGGTGACGGCCCGGAGACACGCTGTCTGTGGGTGGCTTCGCCGGGTTCCCGGCAACGCTCAACCTTATGAATCTAGGTGCTTCGGCGCACCGAAATCCGGCCGGCGGAAGGGACAGTAAACCGGTCGCGGCCCGTACCCTCTGGTACGGGCCGCGCTCTGCGCGTCGCGCTGTCCAGGTGGCTTCCCTGGCTCAACTCCGCTGCAGCCCGGCGTACGACGGCAATCTGTCTACGAAGAGCCGCGAGCCTACGCCCGATCCGGGGGACTCTTAGGCGGCAGCCCCGCGATTCTTCAGGCCGTTCGTCGTCTCCATGCCAGCACGGCTGCGACGCCGGCTGTCACCACCACGGCCGCGGCCACGGCCGGTAGCACCAACGCCGCCGTGCTCAGCGGTTCGGTCACGCCCCCGACGGAGCCGCAGGGTGATTCCTCGCAGGTGAGGCCCTCATAGAAAGTCGCTCCGAGGATGCCCGTGCAGGTTGCCAAAGGGACGTATTCACAGGAGCCATCAGCCTTGCAGCAGGCTCCCAAGGTGAACTCGGCGGCGGCTGGAGCGACCAGTACCACCAGGGCAGTCAACAGGCAGAGGCAAACCAGAGCGGTTACGAGGACGTTCTTCTTCTTTGAATCCTCCTTTGTATGGGTAGGGCCGCTACTGAGGAAGAGGCAGAGCTGGCGCTTGCCCTCCGGCTAGGAGACGCCTCCCTGTCAATCGCGGCTCACAGAATGGGGTCGCTGAAGTGGTCCTCAGTATAAAGCCCAGCTCCCAGACTGTCAAGGCGCCTGGCAGATTCTGGAACCCCGGGGCCACACCCTCACGCATCGAGGCCACATCACCGCCACCAGTCGGACTGCTCGACGCATTCCGCCTTCAGCCCGCGCTGTCGGAACCAGGGGGCCATTTGGCTCTGCATCACCAGGAACTCGGTCGCAGCGTGCGAAAAGCCCAGCAGGGCCATCCTGGACGATGCGGCGTACGCCTTGCAGGCAGCCCGGTTGCCCTCCGCCCACTCTCGCTCGGACGCCTCGACGGGCAATGTCCGCGTGTACCACTCACCGGTGATGTACGCGTCTGCCCCCAGGCTCTCGGCCTCTTCCATGACCTCGACGTCGTCCCCACCTCCCGCGACGATGGCCACCCGGGTGATGGTTCCGGGCTCCGCACCCCCGACCTCCACGCGTTCGACGCCGAAGACCTCCTTCCCTCCTGCTACGAGCTCGCTGACACTCTGAGGCGCTACTGCCCCGATTCGCCCCGCGAATCCGTTGCCGTATGATGCAAACCCTTGCTCGACTCGGACCCCAAGGGCCTGGGTGATGCTGGCGTTGGTACCAATGTCGTCGTGGCAATCCATAGGGGCGTGACAGGCGTAGATCGAGATGCCCAGCGCCCTCATCCGCTCCAGCGTACGAGGCGGAATCGGCAGGAACCCTCTTCCCGCGACCTCCATGTCGATGGGGTGGTGAATGAACAGCAGGGCACCGCCGCTCGTCTGCCCGAGGACCGCTTCGACAACTTCTGGGCAGGGAAAGGCAGCGCAGGTGACGTGTTCGACCGTCTCTCCCCCACGAAGCATCAGCCCATTGAACCTGGCGCAGAAATCGGGCTCCAGCATCTCGGTGTAGTCGAAGTCCAGGGCATCATAGACCCGGGGCAGGAACCGACTCATCGCAGGATCTCGCTCCCACTCTTGGATTGAGAACAACTGATCCAACTCAAGCTTCAGTACATCGAGTCTCATCGCCCTCCGCTCCCCTACTCTGTGGCCAGGTCAGCGCCCGACCCAGCCTCAACCACCACATCGTGTTTGTAGCACCCCACGGATATGTGGCTAGCCGGCTACCGCGCAACCTTTCCACCGGTAGCCGGCACGATGGCATCGGCCCGGCAGGCGCGTTCCAGGGCTGCGATCCGTTCCTCCAACGCCGCCATCTGGACGTCCCTCTCTTTCACCATCCCATACAGGGCCTGAATCGCCGCCAGGGCAACGCCGTCGGCGTCGACGGTGGAGATGTGCCTATCGTCCTCCCCGGCACCGAACGCCGCGTGGAAGTCCTGAGCCATGGGACCGATGTGTCGCACCGATGAATCCTGGCCCGCGTAGCTCCAGGTGGAAATGGGGAGCTCGGCGAGCAGCGACAGCACGAGCTGCGGATCAGCCGGTACTACGTTCTCCTTCGCTGCCCGGTCACTGAGGGACGACCACGCTCCACTGCCCGCGGGCAACACCACGCCCACGAGGGGGTTTCCTTCGCTGTCGATGGCGGTGACGAGGCGGACGCCACCGGTGGCTCTCACGGCGAACTCGTTTGGGGCTGCGGAGGTGAAGTCCTGGTCGTTCGAGTCGGCATGCATGAACACACCGGGGTGGGATGCGGCGATGCTGGCACGGCGCCCGGAGGCAAAGCTGTAGTCACTCCCTGCATCGTTGCTGAGCCCGCCGGCGACGCTTGCGTAGTTGCCGCTTGCCGCGTTGCCACGGCCCCCGCTGACGGTGGCGTAGATCGCGGTCGCACGATTGCCGAGACCCCCGCTGACAGTCGTGTACTTGGCGCTAGCCTCGTTGCCTGCTCCACCACCGATCGAGGCATGGTAACCGTCACCCGCGTTGTAGCTGCCTCCGGCGATGGCCGCGTTGGCGGCCGCTGTGTTGTAGGAGCCGCCTGCGACGGTGGCGCCCCGTTTGGCTGCGTTTACAAGGCCACCAGCGACGGTGGCGTGCCTCCCGTTCGCCACGTTCCCACGCCCGCCGCCCACCGTGGCGTCCACGTGCGTGGCGGCATTCCCCCACCCACCGCCCACGGTGGCCATGGACCCGCTGGCCGTGTTCTCGAGGCCGCCGCCGACCACAGAATGCCCAACGCTGGCGACGTTGTAGGAACCGCCACCGATCGCCGCATGGTAGGCCGAGGCGGCGTTGTGGGACCCCCCGCACACGGTGGCGTGGTCGCCTGCCTCGTTCCCCTCACCCCCGCCGATGGCGCCAAGGGGACCTGTCGCCGGATCAGCCGGCCCTCGTGCACCGCATGCGGCATTCGAGCACAGCAGAAGTGCTACAACCATAGCGACGAACAGTCTCGGCCGATCTGCTTGCACGCTCGGTAGACTCTCCAACTCCCGCACATCCGCCCGATGTGACGATCCAAGTTGAGGGGTGCCTAGACGAGCGAGTCCTGGGGTCTGCTTGCTCCTCATATCGCTTTCCTCCTGGTTGATCATCGCCTTCTGGCTGGAAGAGGTGGACGAGGACTGTCCGTGCTCCCTGGGGCGTTTGTGGCCGCCGAATCAGCTCCTACGAACGCGGGGCAAGCTGAGGGGCACCACTACGTCAAATGCTGCTTCCGCGTCCCTGGTTGAAGAGCACGTCGGGCATCTTGACGCGCCCGGCCGAGCCTTACCCGCGTTCCAACGGTTCTTGGCTGGCAAAGAACCTGCGCGTTTTTGGGGGCAGGTTTGCACGAGCCCCCGGCTGTTGACCCCAGCTTTCCCAGCCCTCCTCGGGCAAACGGTGCCACCAGTCCGCCGTGCTAACCTTCGAAGAATACGCGGGTATCTAGTCCTGTCAAGCCGCACTTGCAGCATCGAGGGATCGAGGTTATCATAGGTCTGGTACCCCGGTCCGTGGTCGTTCACCAGACAGGCTCGCAGGAGATAGAGTGTTCAAGCCCACCACGATCCGTGCCCGCCTTCTGGTTTGCTTCGTCATCGTGGCTCTCGTGCCGCTGCTGGCCGTCAGCCTGGCCTCACTGGGCGTGGCGTACTACACTGCGCGCCGCCAGGTCACTGACCGACTGGAGTCGCTCGCCGTACTCAAGCAGTCGGACATCGAGAACTGGATCCACGATCTGGAACAGGACCTCGTCATCGCGTCCAACACCGACTGCGCCTTCGAGCGCATCAGCGTGGTACTGACCCTGGCGAAGGACCACAAGCACTACGGATTCTACAATCGCGCTGTACGGAAGCGTCTCCAGGGGCTGGTCGGCCAATCGCCACAGTTGGAGGAGCTGTTCCTGCTGGACCTGCGCGGCGAGGTGACCCTGTCCACCGATGAAGAGCACGAAGGACAGGACTACGGGGAGCAGCGCTTCTTCAAGGAGGGACTGGCCGGCCCGTACGCCCAACTCCCGTTCCAGATGGACGGTGGCCCCGAATCGGTCATCGTCGCTATACCCATCCTGGGGCAGCAGGGCCGGCCCCTGGGCGTTATGGCAGCGCGAGGTGACATCGGATGCCTGAACGACATCCTGAGCGAGCGCACCGGACTTGGGGAGACAGGGAAGGCGTTTCTGGTCAACGCAGAGTACGCGGTTCTCAGGGGCTCTTCATTGCCCGGCCCGGGCTCCGCAGAGCCACCGATACCCATGTCTCGCGCAGAAGCACCGGGCATCCGTGAGGCCATCGACCGGACCTCGAACGTGGCCGGTACCTACGCGGACTATCGGGGGACCAAGGTTCTTGCCAGCTACCGTTGGGTATCACACCTGGGCGCTGTACTGGCCACCGAACAGGATGTCGCCGAGGGTCTGCGGGTCGTCCGAGGCATTGTGGTCGTCAACGCCATCATCGCGGGGACAGCGACGATCCTGGCCGTGGTCGCTGCCCTGTTTGTGACGGGAACCATCGCCAACCCTTTAACCGATCTAGCGGCGACGGCGACGGAAATAGCGAATGGCGATCTGGACCGCCGGGCCAGTGCCGAACGTGAAGACGAGATCGGCACGCTGGCCCATGCCTTCAACAGCATGACGGCCCAGCTCCAGGACTTGATCAGCAACCTGGAGCGGAGGGTGGCGGAGCGCACGCACGCGCTGCAGGAGCTGAACGAGATGCTCGAACAGCGCGCCATCCAGATGGAGACAAGTGCCCGCGTGAGTCGGGAGCTGACGTCTATCCTCGACATCGACGACCTACTGACCCAGGTCGTGGAGCTGATCCGAGACGCGTTCCACTACTATCACGTCCACGTCTTCTTGTTGGACCACGGCAACGAGCACCTGGTGATGCGGGCCAGCACCAGCCCGACGGTTCCCGAGCACCACAGGATTGCCGTTGATAGCAGGAGCATCAACAGCCAAGCAATCCAGCAGGCCGAGGTCACGGTATCGAATGACGTCGAGAACGACATAGGCTTCCTAGCCGATCAGTGTTTGCCCGAAGTTCAATCCGAGCTGGTGGCCCCGTTGCGCCTCGGTGAACGGGTTATTGGAACGCTCGACGTCCAGAGCGCGGAGCTCAATGCGTTCAGTGCGCAGGATCTGTTGGTGATCCAGAGCCTGGCGGACCAGATAGCAGTGGCCATTGAGAACGCTCGGCTCTACGATCGGAGCCAGGAACTGGCCGTCCTGGAGGAGAGAACCAGGCTGGCGCGTGAGCTCCACGACTCCGTCACGCAGTCGATGTACAGCGTCGTGCTGCTGACAGAGGGATGGCGACGATCGCTGCGCGACGCCGGAAAGGCCCAGATCGAAGAATACCTGGTGCGCATCGGCGAATTGAACGAGCAGGCGCTCAAGGAGATGCGTCTCCTGATCCACGAGCTCCGGCCCCCTGCTCTGGAGGCGGAGGGGCTGCTGGGCGCACTGCACCAACGGCTGGACGCCGTGGAGAAGAGAGCGGGGGTGAACGCTCGTCTGATCTCCGACGCCGTTGTTCAGTTCCCACGACCGGTCGAGGAGGAACTGTATCGCATTGCCCAGGAAGCCCTCAACAACGCCTTGAAACACGCGGCTGCCCGCAACGTGCTTGTCCGCCTCGCGACGGACAACGGAAGGACGCTGCTGGAGATCGAGGATGACGGGCGCGGATTCGTGGTCGACACTGCCGACGGTAGGGGCGGCATGGGCTTGGCCAACATGCGCGAGCGGGCCAGTCGGCTCGGGGGATCGCTGGACATTCTGTCCGCACCGGGCCATGGTACGACCGTCAGAGCCACCGTGACTTTGGATAACGCGGAATAGCCCCTTATCGGCCGCCGCGCGACACTCCAGCAGGGCGGAGGCAGACTCGAGTGGAGAGCGTGAGAATCCTGATAGCCGACGACCACGCCGTGGTTCGCGAGGGATTGCGAACCCTGATAGCCAGTGAGGAGGGACTCAGCCTCGTGGGAGAGGCCTGCAACGGTGAAGAGGCCGTGGCCAAGGCCCGCTCCCTGCGGCCCGATGTCATCCTGATGGACCTGGTGATGCCTCACAAGGACGGCATCCAGGCTATCCGGGAGATCAAGCGGGAGGTGCCCGGGACGCGCATCCTGGTCCTGACCAGTTTTGCGGAGGAGGAGAAGGTCTTCCCCGCCATTAAGGCGGGTGCCCACGGCTACCTGCTGAAGGACACCTCGCCCGCACAGCTGCTCCAGGCGATCCACGATGTTCACGAAGGTAAAGCCCCCCTACAGCCTAGCATCGCCCTCAAGGTCATCCGGGAGCTCAGGGAGCCCCCTGAAGCGCCGCCCCCCGACCATTCATTGACCCAGCGCGAGTTGACGGTTCTGAAGCTGGTCGCCCGGGGGCTGACCAACCAGGAGATCGCCGACGAGCTCGTCATCAGCGGGTGGACGGTACGGAGCCATGTCAGCAGCATTCTCGAGAAACTCCACGTTGCCAACCGCACCCAGGCAACGCTCTACGCCTTGCGCGAGGGCCTGGCGTCGCTGGAATAGGCTCTTGTAGGTCGCCCCGCCTGTCGTCACCCCACCGCCCCCATATCTGGGGATGGGTGTCAAAGGGCCCAAACAGGGATCCGCGAGGAGCAACCGGAGTCTGCTGTTCGAAGGGGTCTGTGACGGCGCACGCCGGCCGACGAGTTGAGCTGACCGGAGATCCACTGGGAGCAGAACCTGCGCGAGTCTGGCAGATGTCAACCGCCTCACACTTTAGTGCTACGGCGCACCCACAAAGTTAGCACATTCTAGCCACATCGAATCCCCAATTCGGGGGTTGAATGACGGCCACGATTCCGCTATCATGGGATTGGGTGGCCGGTCCGCCTCACCTCCGCCCGCCGGACCGGCGGGCGGCCGAGGCTGCTGGCCTGTTGCTCACTCCATCCCCACCGCGGCACACTGGTCATCCTCCACGCTCAAAAGGAGCGTACGTGGAACAGGACGTCAACAAGCTCCGGTTTCTGTCAGAGGACGGCCTTCACCAGATCGAGCAGACGGCGCGGCGACTCCTTGCAGAGGTTGGCGTCTCTCTTCAGCACGCGGAGGCCCGGGCGATGCTGCGCGGGCTCGGCTGCCGGATTAACGGTGAGAGAGCCCTTATCCCAGAGGGCGTCGTCGCTTGGGCCCTGAAAAACGTGACGCCGCACAGAGACTTCTACAATGTCGACGGCTCGCGCGCGTTCAGGCTGGACGGCGGGGGCTTTCGCTTCCACAACAGCGGCGGGTTGCCCTTCACCCGCGATCTCGAGACCGGGCAGCGACGGCGCGCTACCCGACAGGATATCGCCGATATGTCAACGCTCCTGGACGCACTACCCAACGTGGACGTCGTCGTACCCATGTACAGCGCTCAGGATGTTCCTGGTGAGCTCTTGGCCGTAGCATCCACAGACGCTATGCTGCGCCACACGCGCAAGCCATGCTCTGCCTCCGCGATCGACAGACCGGAGGATGTTCCGTACGTGATCCAGATGGCGGCCGCGTGCTGCGGTGACATGGATGCCTTTCTGGCGCGACCCACGATGACCATCAGCGTCTCTCCCGTCAGCCCCCTCAGGTTCACCAACGCCATCACAGACACTCTCATCGCGGTCGCCACAGCGGGCGCACCCCTCAATGCCCTACCCGCGCCATCTATGGGCGCCACGAGCCCTGTCACGATGGCCGGCGCCCTCGCCCAGCAGCACGCCGAGATTCTGGCTACCTTTGTGATAGCAGCTGCTGCCCGACCAGGCATCCCCGTCGCCTACTGCTCGCGCATCAGCCCGATCGACCTGCGGTCGGCAGTCTCCTCCTGGGGCGGCCCCGAGGTCGGCATCACGGCCGCTTGCGCTGGTCAGTTGGCTCACCGAATAGGTCTGCCCTGTGATGCGTATGGTTTCGCCACCAGCGCGCGCACCATGGATGCACAGGCCGCCTATGAACGGCTTACCAACGCGCTGCTCCCCGCCCTTGGCGGCGTCGACGTGCTATCTGGTGTGGCAAGCATAGAGAGCGTCCTAACCGGCGCCCTCGACGTCGCGGTGATTGACAACGAGCTCATCGGGCTGCTCAGGCACGTCGCACGAGGATGCTCGGTGGGCCCGGAGACCCTGGCCATCGAGGTGATGGAGGAGGTAATCACCAGAGATGGCGTCTTCCTGGGGGAGCGACACACGGTCGAGCAGATCCGACAGGGGGCGATTTGGCTCCCAATGGTGGGCGATAGAGCATCCTCTGCGGACAGCGTCGGCGACGGGGTCATAGCCAGGGCCCGGGCACGCGCCCGCGAGATCCTGAGTACACACCACGTCGACCCCCTACCGGATGACGTGTCGCGGCAGCTGGACGAGATCGTTCAGAGAGCTCGGTGCGAATTGGTCACCTAGAGGAGAGGGGAATCCTTGACTAACAAGACACCTTGGTCGCGCGGCTTGTCCGACGAGGCGCTGGAGAGCATAGAACTCACGGCCTACCGCCTCCTCGCGGAGGTGGGCATCGTCCTGGACCACACAGAGGCGCAGGAGATGCTGCACGGCTTGGGATGCAGGATCGCTGATGGCCGCACCACAATCCCGCGCCACGTCGTGGACTGGGCCCTTGACAACGTGACCCCCCATCTGGAGGTGATCGATCTGGAGGGTAGCCTCGCCTTCACCTTTGGGGACGAGGAGATCAGATTCCACAATGGAGGAGGACCGCCCTTCATCTACGACTTGAACACCGGGGGACGTCGGGCGTCCACGATGCAGGATGTGGCCGATATGACGCGCCTCCTCGACGCGCTCCCTAACGTGGACGTGGTCATCCCGCTGTTCGGACCTCAGGATGTGCCGCCGCAGCTCCTGACGGTGGCCTCGACCGCGGAGACGCTGCGCAACACCCGGAAGCCCGTCGGAGCTGCGGCGGTCGAGAAGGCACACGAGGTGGGCTTCATGGTGGAGATGGCCGCTGCCTGCTGCGGCGGCTTCGACGCATATTGGGAGCGCCCCAACTTGATGATCAGCGTCTCCCCGGTGAGCCCTCTGACGTTCACCGAGGACGTCACGGCCGCCATCATTGCCGTCGTGGCGTCCGGGACTCCGTTCCATACGCTTCCGGCCCCCTGCCTGGGCGCCACTGGACCTATCACACTGGCCGGCGCCCTGGCACAGCAGCACGCCGAGGTGTTGGCCAGTCTGGTCATCGCTGCCGCGACTCGGCCTGGGGCGCCCGTGGCCTACTGCTCCCGTATCAGCCCGATCGACCTCCGCACGGCGGTCTCGTCGTGGGGCGGTCCAGAGGTGGGCATGACCGGTGCCTTCGCCGGTCAGCTGGCCCATCGGCTCGGCCTACCCTGTGATGCCTACGGCCTCTCAACCAGCTCGTCCCACCTGGACGCGCGCTTCGCCTACGAACGGCTGACCAATGCGTTCGTGCCCGCCATGGCTGGCGTCGACATCCTTTCCGGCGTCGGGACGACGGACAGCGGTCTTGCGGGTGGTTTCGAGATTGCCGTGATCGACAATGAGATCATTAGCCTGATCAAGCACGTCGCCGCCGGGTGCGTTGTCAACGACGACACCCTGGCCTTCGACGTGATCAAGGACGTCGTCCTCGGCGATGGTGTCTTTCTGGCCGAAGGCCATACGGTGAAGCATATGCGAGAGGGCGAGCTGTGGATCTCGGACATAGGCGCTCAGCCGGCCGCCGCTGAGCGGGCCGGGGACACAGTTGTCGCCCGGGCCAGGGCGCGAGCCAGCCACATCCTGCAGACACATCAGGTCAGCCCCCTGCCGGACGACGTCAGCATGCACCTCGACGGGATCATGGATCGGGCACGTCGAGAGCTGGCAAAGGACTAGGCACGAGTGTCAGGACACCGGGTGGCACTGAACATGCTATCAGAAGACGGACTGAGCGGCATCCAGTCTACCGCCCATCGGCTTCTGGACCAGGTCGGGATCCGGCTCGATCACCCGGAGGCGCGGGAACTGCTGGGAGGCCTCGGTTGCCGGGTGAACCACCAGCGCGTCACCATCCCTGGTGGGACGGTCGCCTGGGCATTGGAGAACGTCACGCCCCAGGACAGGCTGTACAACAGGGACGGCACGCCCGGTCCTGTCTTCGACCGGCGGCAGCTCCGCGCACACAACGGCGGCGGTCAGCCCCTCATTCTTGACCTGTCAATAGGAAAGCGACGCCCGGCCACTCTTAGCGACCTGATCCGGGTAACCCGTCTGCTGGACGCCCTGCCCAATGTCGACCAGGTCACACCGTTGTTCGGGGCGAGCGACGTCCCTCTCGATCTGCTATACGTCGCCTCGACAGACGCTATGCTGCGGAACACGTCAAAGCCAATCTCATCGACAGCCATCGAGCGACCGGACGACGTCCCGTACCTGGTGGAGATGGCCGCCGCCTGCTGCGGCGGCACGGATGCGTTCCGCCGCCGCCCGACCATGTCGATCAGCGTTTCGCCGGTGAGCCCCCTGACCTTCACCCGGGCCGTCACGGGGGCCATCATGGCGGTGGCCCGTTCAGGCGCCCCGCTCCACCCCTTGCCCTCACCCACGCTGGCTGCCACGGGACCTATCACCCTGGCTGGCGCCCTGGCGCAGCAGCACGCAGAGAACCTGGCCAGCTTCTTGATTGCCGCAGCCGCCCGACCGGGCGTGCCCGTCATGTACTGCTCACGCATCAGCCCCATCGACCTTCGTACAGCTGTCTGCTCTTGGGGCGGCCCAGAGGTTGGCATGGCCGGCGCCTGTGCGGCCCAGATCGCCCATCGCCTCGGGTTTCCCTGCGATACGTACGGCCTGGCATCCGCGGTCGCGTCACTGGACGCTCAATGCGCCTACGAGCGCCTGGCCAATGCGCTCGTGCCCGCCCTCGGCGGCGCCGATATCCTGTCCGGGGTTGGGCTGATCGGCGGGCTGGCGGGCAGCCTGGAGGCCGCCGTCATAGACGATGAGATGATCGGCCTCATCAAGCACGTGATGAAGGGCTGTCGCGTAGATGACGACACCCTCGCCTTTGAGGTGATGAGCCGTGTTATCTCCACGGACGCTACCTTCCTCAGTGAGGAACACACCGTCCGCCACACGAGAGCCGGCGCTATCTGGACCGGGTCGTTGGGACCCGGCAGCCTTCCCGACGACGGCAACCCGGGTGACATCGTGACCCGGGCAAGCGCTCGCGTTGAAGAGATCCTAGGGACGCACGAGGTCGAACCCTTGCGGGAGAACGTCAGCCAGCAGCTGGATGACATCCGCGAAGCGGCCCGCTGTGGACTCCTGGGCGGTTGAGGCGTATGCGACGCCGCCTCTCGCTGACCGAAACGCCCGCAGCCTAGTGGCGAAAGGGAGGTGATGAGAAATCGATAAAGAGGACCAGACCCGCGAGCGCACAGCGAATCGTACAAGAGCGTGTAGAATCTAGGAGGAAACGAAGATGAAGAAGCAAATCCTGTGGTATGTGCTGACCGCTCTGGTCGTCGCCAGCTTTGTAGCTGGATGCGCGGGCCAGCCCACCGCGGCCCCCGAGCCGACAGAGGAGCCTGCGGCCGCGGCCACCGAGCCGCCAGCCGAGGAGGAAGAAGAACCTGTCGAGGAACCCACTGAGGAGCCCACCGAGGTGCCCGAGGAGCCGGCGGAGCCGAGGATCCTGCGAGTCCGCCTGTACGGTGACATCCAGAACCTCGACCCGGCCTTCCAGATCTCGGAGAACGATACCGTTGTAGCCAATGCGGTCATGGACGGCCTGGTTCGGTATTGCCCCAACTCCTACGAGCTGTGCAATCAGCTGGCCGAGGAGATCGAGCAGTCCGAGGACGGCCTGGAGATCCGCTTCAGGCTCCGAGAGGGGGTCATGTGGCAAAACGGATACGGCGAGCTGACCGCGGAGGACATCAAGTACTCCTACGAACGGTTCATCGACCCCGACCTGGATGCGGACTACGCCGACGACTGGGCCACTTTGGACTACGTAGAGGTCATCGACGACTACAACGGCATCATCCACCTCAAGGAGCCCTTCGCTCCTCTATGGAGCTCCACGATGCCGGTCGGAAGTGGCACCATCGTCCCCAAGGCGTGGATCGAGGAGATCGGACTGGAGGCATTCGCCACCAACATCATCGGCACAGGTCCCTACCTCTTCGCCGAGTGGCGACCGCAGGAGATGGTGGTCCTGACCAAGAACCCCGACTACTGGGGCGAGGAGCCCTACTGGGATGAGATTCACCTGATCCCCATTGAGGACGACAAGGCTGGGGAAGTCGCCCTGGAAGCCGGTGACATCGACTTCGGATTGATCAGCAGCCAGGCCATCGAGCGATTCGAGGCGAACCCCGATCTTGCCGTCTGGTCCAAACCCTCCCTGCGGTACTACTGGGTCGGCTTCAATATGCTGCATCCCAAGCTGCAGGACCCGAACGTCCGGTGGGCCATCATCTACGGGGTCGACGTGTCCAGCATCATTCAGGCAGCCTACATGGGCAAGGTCCAGCGCACGTATGCCCTGATCCCCCCAGGCCTCCCCGGGTTCTGGGAGGACGCACCACGCTATGAGCGGGATGTGGAGAAGGCCAAGGAGTATATGGCCGCAGCCGGATTGGAGACCCTCGATCTGCGGCTCGACCTCCAGGATACCGCCGAGGAGCGAATCTGGGCCGAGATCATCCAGCAGAATCTGGCTGAGGTCGGCATCAACATCGAGCTCAACCCCATGGATTCCAGCACTTACTGGGGTACAACGTTCGGCGACCAAGCTTGCGAGAACAACGAGCTCATGGTCAGCAGCTACTCAATGCAGCCCGATCCGGCGTGGGCGACGATGTGGTTCACCTGTGACCAGGTGGAGGTGTGGAACGCCATGTGCTGGTGCAGCGAGGAGTACGACGCGCTGCACCAGGAAGCCCTGGTGACCCTCGATCTCGACAGGCGAGCCGAGCTCTACGTCGAGATGCAGAAGCTGTGGGACGAGGCAGCCCACACCATCTGGGTCACGAATGGCGCTCGAGACTACGGCTACTCGACCGCCATCCAGCCAGCTACGACGCCCAACGGAAAGCCTCAGGTAGAGTCTTTCTTGCCGGCTGAATAGGACGTAGCGCGCCGTCGCAACGACGGCCTGAGCCTGGGGCCTGCATCGCCGCAGGCCCCAGGTTGATCCAGCTACTCAGACACCTGGGAAGAGAAGGATGTGACGTGTCACGCACGGGAACGGCTTGGCGGGGTGTCTCGAGGTGCGCCGCACACCGCTCGGTCGATGTAGCGGGTCTCGTAGATCAAACCCTTGCGCTGGCGGGTACTTGGGGTAGCGTTGGCTGGAGCGCGCGGCCCGCTTCCGGGCGTGCAGCCGTGCAGTCCAAAGTGTCCGCCGCGGTGAGTCCCCTGAGGAAAGGAGCGTTGCCGTATGCGTGCCTACTTGGTTAAGCGCTTCCTCATGACGGTGCTCGTTTTGGTACTCGTCACCGTCTATCTGACGCTGCTAGTCTATATCGTCCCGGGCGATCCGGCCAAGACAATCCTCGGCCCGCGGGCCAATCCCGATCGAATCGCCAAGATCAGGGCGGCGATGCACCTGGATGAACCCGTTCTTAAGCAGGTCGGCCTGGCCTTGTGGAGTCTGGCACGGCTAGACCTGGGCACGGATATGTTCACGGGCAAGGATATAGGCGAGCTAGTTGGTGCTGCCCTTCCCCATACCTTGATCCTAGCCTGGAGCAGCCTGACTCTGGCTGTCGTGATCGGCATTCCCCTGGGTATCTACTCCGCAACCCATCCCGACTCCTGGCTCGACCGGATCACAGCCATCATCTCGATCTCG
>JASFVG010000013.1:0-24458 GCA_050049955.1 Anaerolineae bacterium
ATGACTATCGGATCATGGGCGGTGCCGACGGACCGCCTGCGTTTCGTGCCTACCAGCGCCTACAAGCCGCGGGTGAGCTGGCCGTGCGCGTTTGGATGCAGATTCCCGGTGAACGGCTGGATGAGGCCGTCGCGTTGGGACTTCGTACCGGTATGGGGGATGATCGTTTGCGCGTGGGGCACGTCAAGATGTTCGCGGATGGCGGCCAGGGGGCACGCACCGCCTGGATGCTAGAGCCCTACGAGGACAGCGGTGAGTGTGGCATGCCCATCACGCCTATGGACGAGATCGCACAGGCTGTCGAGCGCGCCGATGGGGCCGGATTGGCCGTGGCGATCCACGCTATAGGCGATCGTACCAACCGGGAGCTCATCGGTGTCTTCGAGAGAACTCTAGAGGGCAGAAGGGAGGCGAGGTCGGCGCCGCCGGCCGCTCCCCACCGGATAGAGCACGTCCAGATGATCCGACCGGGCGACGTGGCCCGACTGGCGGAGTTGGACGTGGTGGCCTCGGTTCAGCCCATCCATTGCCCCGACGATATCCCGATGGTCGAAAGCTCCGTGGGCTCCCGCGCGCGCTTTGCGTATCGGTTTCGAGATCTGCAGGAGGCGGGGGTGAAGATGGCCTTTGGCTCGGACTGCCCGGTGGCTGACCCCAATCCGATCTTGGGCATTCACGCTGCCGTCACCCGGCGGACCGGAGGCGGCTCGCCGCCGGGCGGTTGGTACCCAGAGCAGCGGCTGAGCGCGGCCGAGGCGGTGTGGGGTTTCACGATGGGTGGGGCTCAGGCGACGGGGCGCGAGGGGCACCTGGGGAGCATCGCGCCGGGCCGGCTTGCAGACTTGGTCGTTCTCGACCGGGACATCTTGGCTCTGGCGCAGACCGCGCCTATGGAGATTGCGCAGGCGGAAGTTGTGATGACGGTTTTCGACGGCCGTATTGTGCACGAGCGATAGGCGGGGGGAAAGGTGGATGTTCTGGGAAGTCCTCGGCCTGCCCGGAAGGTGGCCCCGCGTGGACGTGCATCTCGTAGACCAGGGCCGCCTGCGCTCGACATGTTTGGGTGGCTGCTGCCCGAAAGCTGGGTTGACTCCATCCTTGGCACCGCGGCCAGGATGCGCGGGACACCCGCGTGACCGGGCTGCACCGGCTTGCCGTCACGCTGGGGAACCCCATTCTTCTATCGGGTTTCTGTGGGGCAACAGTTGTTGCTCCAGTTAGTTGTACACTTGGATCCCTGCCAAGAAGTGAATGCAATGTGGTGTGTCCAGACGGCCAGCTCACCGAGAGTGACCTTTCACTGGCGCATTTGCGCGAGCGGTGGTATCCTCTCTTGGTCGAGCGCTACGACCACCAGAGCTGGCTAGCCACGGATGGTCAGCATCTAGGACAACGGGGGGCTGTTCGCGTGGATGAGGTCCTGGGCGAGCAGCAGCCGGAGTGGTTACCTGCCGCTGTGCAGAGGTAGGCGCTAGCCGCTGTCGCAAGGGCCATATAGGGATCTGGCAACTGAATACCATACGTCTGACCCTATTCACTTCAGCGCCACACGCTGCATCGCTCGAAAGCCAGGTTCACCCAAGGTTACGGCCGTCGCTACCCGCGATGGCCCTTTTTTTCGCGGTCGTTATGGTCTGATGAAAATCACGCTGAAGCTCTTCGCGACATTTCGCCGGTATCTACCGCCCCAAGCTCAGGGCAGCGCCTTCGAGCTAGATGTGCCCGTTGGCAGCTCAGTTGCGGACGTGCTCAGTCGGTTTGAAGTTCCGACCGACGGGGCTGCGGTATTGCTGGTAAACGGCCGCACGGCTGACCCGGGGCAGGTACTAGAGGAAGGGGATGCCCTCGCCGCCTTCCCGGCAATGGCCGGCGGCTAGGGGCTCGATCATCAACCACAGGTCTCTGCAATCGTCTACCACATTACGGAGGGAGAACAGGATGTTTGGATGGCATGGCAAGGTGCTTAGGATCGACCTGGCGAGTAAGCAGGTCCAGCAAGAGGACATCGATCCAGAAGTGGCCCGGGACTTCATCGGAGGGCGCGGTTGGGCAATCAAGTACTTGCACGACGAGGTGGATCCAGCCGTTGAACCATTTTCGCCGCAGAACAAGCTCATCTTTGCGGCAGGGCCGTTGACGGACACACCCGCGCCCACGGGTAACCGCTACATGGTGTGCACGAAGGCGCCGCTTACCGGAGCGATTTCCGTCTCGAACAGTGGCGGAATGTATCCCACGGAGATGAAGCGTACCGGCTTCGACATGTTCATCTTCGAGGGGCAGGCAGAAAGACCGGTCTACGTATGGATCAACGATGGTCAGGTCGAGATCCGCTCGGCGGAGCATATATGGGGGAAAGCCGTTCCCGAGACGACAGGCGTGCTGCTGGAAGAGACAGACCCCAAGGCGAAGGTGGCTTGCATCGGTCCCGCGGGCGAAAGACTGGTCAAGATGGCCAGCATCATGAACGACAAGCACCGGGCTGCCGGCCGGTCCGGCGTCGGAGCGGTCATGGGGAGCAAGAATCTCAAGGCAGTGGTGGTCCGTGGCACGCGTAAGGCGCGATTGGCGGAGCCCGAAAAGATGAAGACCTTGTGTCGCGAGGTGCGACAGGAGGTCGCCGCCGACGTTAAGAAGGGCTCGTCGTTGCGAGAGTATGGCACGGCCTATGTTCCGGCCACGACGAACGAGATCGGCATCCTACCGACACGTAACTTCCAGACGGGTGTCTTCGAGGGGGTGGAGGGTATCACAGGACAGGTCCTAAAGGACAACTACCTCATCAGACCCCAGGCCTGCTATGGCTGCCCGATTGCCTGCGGTAGAAAGACGAAGGTGGAAGTGGCGGGCTACGAGGGGGAAGGGGAGGGACCGGAATACGAGACCATCGCTTCGCTTGGCAGCGCCTGCGGGGTGGGCGATATGGCGGCGGTGGCCAAGGCCAACTATCTCTGCAACGAGCTCGGACTTGACACCATCTCCACCGGGGTGACCATTGCGTGCGCCATGGAGCTCTTCGAGAAGGGCATTCTGCCGCAGGAGGATGTTGGTATGCCGCTTCGCTTCGGGGACGCCGACGCGGTGATCGAGCTGGTCGAGAAGACGGCCTACCGGAAGGGATTCGGGGATGCGCTAGCGGAGGGAAGCTACCGCCTGGCGGAGAGGTACGGGCATCCGGAGTTCTCCATCACCGCCAAGAAGCAGGAGTTCCCCGGCTACGATCCCCGCGGTGCCAAGGGGATGGGACTGCTCTACGCCACGTCCAACTACGGAGCCTCCCACATGGCTGGGGACATCGCCTATATGGAAGTCTTCGGCGTGCCCAAGAAGATCGACCCCCTATCCATCGAGCGCAAGCCCTGGTACATTAAGCATTTCGAGGATCTGTTCACCATCGTCGACGCGGCAGGGCTATGTGTCTTCCTCTCGATTCGTTATCTGTGCGACGCGACGTACGACGTGATGCCCACCCGGATGACGAGCCTTCTCAACCTGGCCACCGGTGGTGATTACACGGTCGAGAGCCTGATGGAGGCTGGGGATCGGATCTTCACGCTGGAGCGGCTGTTTATTACTCAGGCCGGCTTCTCTCGTGCAGACGACACGCTGCCCAAGCGGATGCTTGAGGAGCCCATGCCTGATGGGCCAGCCAAGGGCCACGTGGTCGAGCTGGACGAGATGCTGCCCGAGTTCTACGAGCTTCGTGGCTGGGACGAGTCTGGCGTTCCCAGCGAGGCCAAGCTGGATGAGTTGGGACTTGGGAGCTAGCCTATTGAGGTTAGTTCCCGATATCGATGGACGAACTGAGATCGGTGAGGGGCCTGCTGCCAACGACGGTTGCCTGGCACTGGTTCGCTCTATCACATACGCGCTGCACCGAGAACTGAGGAATGGACACTGAACACCGAGCACAAGACACTGAGCGCCGAGCCCCGTGCATCATCACTGAACTGCCGGGTCCAGAAGCACGCCGGTTGATCGCGGCAGATGCGGCAGTCGTCTCGCCGTCGCTGCCTCGGGCCCAACCCCTTGTGGTCGACCACGCGCGCGGTTGCGTGGTGACCGATGTAGACGGAAATCGCTTCCTTGATTTCGCTGCTGGCATCGCATCCTGTTCCACCGGGCACTGCCACCCTCGCGTGGTGCAGGCCATCCAGGATCAGGCCGCCCGTCTGGTGCATATATCGCCCGACTTCTACTACCTGCCGTACGTCGAGGCTGCCAGAAAGCTGGCCGACATTGCTCCCGACATCGAGGACTGGAAGGTCTTCCTCACCAACTCGGGAGCTGAGGCAGTGGAGGGCTCGCTGAAGCTGGCGCGCTATGCCACGGGCCGGCATCGTTTCATCGCCTTCCTTGGCGCGTTCCATGGCCGGACGCTAGGCACTATCTCGCTTACGGCCAGCAAGCCGCTGTACCGTGCCGGCTTCGGCCCGCTGCTGGCCGATGTAACGCACGTCTCCTACGCCGACTGTCTGCATTGCCATTACAACCTGACCTACCCCGATTGCGATCTGGCCTGCGTGACCTACATCGAGAAGGAGATCTTCAAGCGTATCGCGCCAGCCGAGGACGTGGCAGCCATCATTGTCGAGCCGGTACAGGGCGAGGGGGGCTACATCGTGCCACCGCGCAGGTGGCTGCCCGCGCTGCGTGCCCTCTGCGATCGGCACGGTATCTTGCTCATCGCCGACGAGGTCCAGAGTGGGATGGGCCGCACGGGCAAGATGTTTGCATTTGAGCACTTCGCAGGGCCAGAAGGCCCCGTTGTGCCGGATATCATCACCGTGGCAAAGGGTATTGCCTCTGGTATGCCGCTAGGTGCCTTCATTGCGAAGGCGGATCTGATGAATTGGGACAAGGGCGCACACGGGACCACGTTCGGGGGCAACCCTGTCTCCTGTAGAGCAGCCTTGGAGACCATCGCGCTTCTGCAGGAGGAGTTGATGGAGAACGCTGCTGACGTAGGGAGCTATCTGCTAGGGCGATTGGAAGGCCTGCAAGAGGTGTGCTCTGATCTGGTCAACATCCGCGGCCTGGGGCTCATGATCGGGCTGGAGTTCCAGAGCGGCGATCGGGCCCAGGCTGTTGCCGACTCCTGCTATCGGCGCGGGCTGATAGTGCTGCGCTGTGGCGACCAGTCCATCCGCCTCGCCCCACCGCTCGTGGTCACGCAGGAGGAGGCGGACGCGGCGCTGGAGATCCTCGCGGCAGCGATCGACGCGCCGGCGTAGGATGGCGGGGGCAACGTTGAGCCAGGTCGCATCAACCGTGCGGGAGCTGCTGCGAGGCATTCCCAATGGGACGATGTCGATTCTGAGGGCAGTCACCGACACGAGACTCGGGCGTCTGACATAGGCTAGGTTCTACGCGGGACACCCGCGAACTGATCGGAGGACAACCGCTGGAATGACACAGAGAAGAGACTATCGAGATATCCCCCTGTGGAAGGGTGTCGACGAAGCCCAGTGGAACGATTGGCGCTGGCAGTCGGCGCATAGGGTCACCACGGTCGATGAACTGAGCCAGGTGATCAATCTCGAGGAGGAAGAGCGGCAGGTCATCGAGGAGTCGCTGAACAGCCTGCGCATGGCCATCACGCCCTACTATGCCAGTTTGATGGATCCCGACGACGCCACGTGCCCGATAAGGATGCGGGCAGTGCCCAAAGTCCTGGAGACCGAGGTTGCACCGGAGGACATGCGTGATCCCCTCCACGAGGATGTGGATTCTCCTGTACCAGGACTGACCCATCGCTATCCTGATCGCGTGCTGTTCCTGGTTACCGACCGATGTGCCATGTATTGCCGTCACTGCACACGGCGGCGGATGGCGGGCGAGACCGACAGGCCACGCTCGCATGAGCAGATTGACGAAATGCTGGCCTACGTGCGGGCCACCCGCGGTGTGCGGGATGTTCTCCTGAGCGGTGGCGACCCGCTGACGTTGTCGACGCCGCGATTGGAGTACGTCGTCGCCAAGCTCCGCGAGATCCCGCACGTGGAGATCATACGCTATGGCACGAGTACGCCAGTGGTTCTGCCTCAACGCATGACCGATGAGCTCCTGGACATGTCGAAGAAGTACCAGCCGATCTGGATCAACACCCACTTCAACCATCCGAAAGAGCTGACAGCGGAGTCCAAGCAGGCACTAGCGAAGCTAGCCGATGCGGGGTTCGTCCTGGGCAACCAGAGCGTGCTGCTGAAGGGCGTCAACGATTGTCCCTACGTGATCAAGGAGCTGGTGCAGCGTCTGGTGGAGAACCGGGTCCGACCGTATTATCTTTACCAGTGCGACCTTTCCCGCGGTATCTCGCACTTCCGCACTTCGATCGGCCGCGGCATCGAGATTATGGAGCACCTGCGAGGGCACACGTCCGGCTTTGCCGTACCCCCGTACATCGTCGATCTTCCCGGGGGCGGAGGCAAGACACCGGTCAATCCGCACTACATCGTGAGCAGGAACGACCACGCCGTGGTCCTCCGCAACTACGAGGGCGTGATCGCCAAGTACGTCGAGCCCGACGACGGGGGTTTCGGTGGCTGCCCTCCCAACTGCCACATCTGCGACGAGCGGAGGGCGCGGGGCCTCGACCCGGAGGTGGGGGTGGCCAGCCTTCTGAGCGGTGGGGTGGATAGCCTGGTACCGGCCAACCTGGCGCGCCACGCAAGAGGCAAGCGGGTGGCGCGTGCATCTGCCGCGGGCGGCGTGGAGGAGCATCATGGCGGATAAGCTGACGACCATGGCCGACGCCCTGGCGACCTACGTCCACGATGGCGATTCGGTGGCCATAGAGGGGTTCACCTCCTGCATCTGCTTTGCCGCGGCGCACGAGATCATACGCCAGGGTTGTCGCGATCTGACCTTGTGCCGTATGACGCCAGACCTGATCTACGACCAGATGATCGCGGCCGGGTGTGCCAGCCGGATGGTGTTCTCGTACCTGGGCAACCCGGGCGTCGGCTCGCTGCACTGCGTACGCCGAGCCGTAGAGAAGGGGATCCCACGTTCCATCGCGCTAGAGGAATACTCGCACTTCGGGATGGTGGGTCGGTATACGGCCGGCGCCTATCGGCTGCCATTCTTCCCCTTGCGATCCTACAAGGGAAGCGATTTGCCGCAGGTCAATCCCCGCATCCGGTTCGTAGAGAGCCCCTATGCTGAGGAGGAGATCGCTGTCGTGCCCCCTCTGAATCCCCAGGTGACGATCGTGCACGCAGCGCGAGCGGACCGTCAGGGTAACACCCAGCTTTGGGGTCTGCTGGGCGTGCAGAAGGAGGCAGCGTTCGCGGCCCAACACGTGATTGTCGTCGTCGAGGAGATTGTGGATACCGACATCATCCGCTCAGACCCCAACCGCACGATCATCCCAGATCTGGTGGTGGACGCTGTGGTCCACGAACCGTACGGTGCCCACCCCTCGTATGTCCAGGGCTACTACGACCGCGACAACACGTTCTACCTGGACTGGTACGAGGTCACGAGGGAGCAGGCCACGACCGAGGCCTGGCTGGAGGAATGGGTCTACGGTGTGCGGGACCGGGCGGAGTACGTGGAGAAGCTGGGGGCGGATGTCTGGGACCGCCTGGCGCCAGAAGAGGCGATGGCAAAGCCCGTCAACTACGGTCGGTACCAATAGGGGGAGAACCACAAAGTACACCAAGAACTCAAAGGGGGCTTCTGCCCGTCTTGTAGTTGACGAGCGAGTTTGGGAAATGATGAAGTACACGCCCGTTCCGAGGGAGGCCGAGCGCCTCGGGAGAGAGCTTCTCAATGCAGCTTTCGAGGTGCACACAGCGCTCGGAGCCGGTTTCCTGGAGCGAGTCTATCAAGATGCCCTGTGTCACGAGCTGACCCTGGGGCGCATGCCCTTCGAGCGCCAGAAGGCCATCGTGGTGCCGTACAAAGGCCTCGACATCCAGGGCCAGAGGCTGGACCTGGTGGTCGGCGGGCTGGTGATTGCAGAGTTGAAGGCAGCAACCAAGATCCATCCTGTGCATCAAGCGCAGTTGATGTCATACCTGAAGGCGACCGGGCTCAGACTGGACTTCATCATCAACTTCAACGTGCCGCGTCTGAAGGACGGCATCCAGCGGGTTGTCATGTAAGCCCAGCAGACGCTTGGACCCATAGACCAAAGCGTTGTCCTTTGTGTACTTTGAGTCCTTCGTGGTCTTGTCCTATAGTCCCAGAGGTGAACGAGTATGACACAGGACTACACTCCTTCTGAGATGATGATCGTCACGGCGGCGCGCGCGTTGATGGGTGTGCGCACCGTGTTCGTCGGCGTCGGGCTACCAAACATCGCCTGCAACCTGGCGCGGCGGACGGTGGCCCCTGATCTGGAGCTGATCTATGAGAGCGGCGTTTACGGCGCCAGGCCGGCGCGCCTGCCCCTCTCCATTGGCGATCCTACCCTCATCAGCGGAGCGACGTCGGTCTGCTCAATGATCGACCTGTTTGGCCTCTATCTGCAGGGCGGCCTAGTGCAGGTGGCCTTCCTTGGTGGCGCACAGATCGATCGCCTCGGCAATCTCAACACCACCGTCATCGGGGATTGGGAGAATCCCAAGGTCCGACTGCCGGGCAGCGGTGGGGCGTGCGAGATAGCGATCAACGCCCAGCGGATCTTCATCATCATGCGGCTGAAGAGCCGTGCTTTCGTCGAGCGGCTGCACTTCCTGACCAGCCCCGGTCACCTGGGGGGGCTCGCCGAGCGCGAGACGCTGGGTCTCCCGGGGGCTGGTCCGCAACTGGTGGTCACGGACAAGTGTGTCTTCGGCTTCGACGCGGAGACGCGCGAGATGACGCTGAAGACGCTCCACCCTGGCGTCACACCGGCCGAGGTGAAGGAGGCGGTTGCCTGGGAACTTGCTGTGGCGCCTGATCTGGCGGAGACAGGGCCACCCACCGGGGAGGAACTCCGCCTGCTCCGTGAGGAGCTAGACCCGGAGGGGATGTACCGCTAGGCGACGCTCGTGACCGGGTTCCGCTGGAGCGCTAGAGTAAGGCGGTGTGCTCGTGTAGCCGGCGGTCAAGCAAACCTAGTGAGACTCAGCGCTCGACGGTGCCCTTGGAGAGCCGTATGAAAGATCGATCGGAAGCCGCCATGACGGGCCCGGAGTATGCCCATCCGTTCGGGCACGTCTTCTATCGCCGGGCTAAGCACCCGCATCCGATGGTCGAACGCGGTGATGGAGTCTATCTCTACGACACTGAAGGGCGGCGCTATCTCGATGCATCGGGAGGGTCCATCGTAGTCAACCTCGGGCACGGTGTGCACGACGTGGCTGCTGCGCTGGCCGAGCAGGCCACGCAGGTTGCGTACGCCCATCCGACGATGTTCACCAGCCGCCCTGCGGAGGCGTATGCCGCCGCACTCGCGGAAGTCGTGCCCCTGCCCGAGGCCAGGTTCTTCTTCCTCAGCAGCGGCTCCGAGGCGGTGGAGACAGCTATCAAGCTGGCGCGACAGGTGCAGGTGGAGCGCGGAGAAGCGGGGCGGCATCTCATCATCTCGCGCCGACAATCCTATCACGGCACGACCTTAGGCGCCCTGGCGGTGACGGGCAAGCCCAAGATGCGCTATCCCTTCCGCCCCATGCTGCCGGAGATGCCGCAAATCCCTCCTCCCTATTGCTATCGCTGCCCCAATGGGCTGACCCACCCTGGATGCCATCTCCATTGCGCCGATGCCTTGGAGGAGGATATCAGACGCGCTGGTCCCGATAACGTCGCCGCCTTCATTGCCGAGCCCGTGAGCGGGGCCACCTTAGGCGCCGTTGTTCCTCCCGACGGCTACTGGCAGCGGATTTCGGAGATCTGCAGTCGCCACGGCGTTCTGTTGATCGCCGACGAGGTGATGACTGGATTTGGGCGCACCGGACGCTGGTTTGCGGTCCAGCATTGGGGCGTTGTGCCCGACATCGTGGCCATGAGCAAAGGATCGGCCGGGGGTTACTGCCCGCTGTCCATCACTGCTGTGTCCCGCGCGCTGGTGGATGAGATCGTAGGCGGAAGCGGGGATTTTGCGCACGGCGGGACCTTCTCCCACCACCCGGTGTCGACCGCCGCTGGCCTGGCCGCACTTCGCTACCTGCAGGAGCACGACTTGGTGGAAGAGGCTGCTCGAAAGGGCAGGCTGCTGGAGGAGAAGCTCCGCGACGCACTGGCAGATCTGCCCAGCGTCGGCGATGTACGGGGCATCGGGCTGATGTGGGGCGTGGAGTTCGTCGTCGATCAAGAGACGAAGGAGCCTTTCCCCGTGGAGAGTCACTTCGCCCGGCACGTGGCGGACGCTGCGTTCGAGCGGGGTCTGGTCGTCTACCCTGGCAGCGGGTGCGTAGACGGCGTGGCGGGCGATCACCTGACGCTGGGCCCACCTTTCGTCATCACAGCAGACCAGATGGAAGAGATGGTAGTGCTGCTACGCCAGGCAGTGGTGGCGGTGGAGGCGGGCTGAATCTGCCTCATCCGCTGAGGTGCTTCGTGCGCCGTGGACGCCGGCATCCCAGGGGTATTCCTGTGGCCTGCCTTGCGAGACCCGGAAGCGCGCCACCCAGGCCAGCCCATCTGCCGCCGCCTTCCCTGCTTTGCCACTGGTCAAGGTCCGTGTTCATGGTCGTTCCAGTCGGGATAATGGGCGTCGGCTGACAGGAGGGACGTCCGGTCATCGGGGCGGCCTGGCTTGCCAGGCCTGGACGGCACATGAATAAGGTGCTGGTGCCGGTACAGCCGCAAGTTCTGCGGACGAAGCGGAGTGCAGGGGTGGATGTCTAGCTCCCCGACATCGGGCAGTGCCCGCTGGTAGTATTGGGACAGGATAGCTACGGCGTCATCGGTCTCGCCCAGTTGACTGATCCATCGATGAAGGAATACCTTCCGCGGATCGTGAGCGGGTTCATAGGGCTGGTCGCGTTTGCCGTGGTGTGGTTCGGCATCGCTGGACGGGTGAACTGGTGGAGGGGCTGGGGAGTCCTGCTTGCCATGGTGGTATATGTCGGGCTCTTGAGCTGGCGTCTGGCCAAGGTGAACCCAGAGCTGCTGCTAGAGCGGAATCGACCGGGAGGTGTGGTTGAAGCGTGGGACCGGGTGCTGATAGGGATATACAGTGTCTTCCTCGTGGTCCTGTTGAGCCTGGCTGCGCTGGACGGGGGCAGATACCGTTGGTCCAGAGTGCCGCTCGGCGTCCAGATGTCGGGCTGGGTCCTGCTGATACTCAGCGGAATGGCGATATGGCACGTCATGATGACCAACGCCTATCTATCGAGCTGGGCACGGCTCCAAGAGGACCGCGGCCAAGTAGTCGTCACCGAAGGGCTTTACGGCATCATAAGACATCCCATGTACCTGGGCGTGATGCTGGCCATCCTGGGCATGCCTCTGGCCCTCGGATCTTGGTGGGCGCTGATTCCCGCGGTCTTGATCGCAGGTCTGTTTGCGTATCGAGCGTATCGAGAGGACCGAATGCTGAGAGATGGCCTGCCTGGCTACGCGGAATACGCAGAGGCAGTCAAGTCCGGGCTGCTGCCGGGAATCTGGTGAGATTATCGCCTACAACCACCGGCGAACCGGCATTCCAGGGTCGGAGTTCAGGGGGCGAATGATGGGAGGTGAACCCCTCACGCTTGGGAGCCTGGTGAAGCAGCTCGAAGTGTGTGGTCTCCGTGAAGGGCAGACCATCTCCGTCCACGCATCCCTCAGCAGCCTTGGATGGGTCGTCGGAGGCGCGGAGACCGTCATCCGAGCCCTGCTCCAAATCGTGGGGCCATCCGGGACGCTCATGGTGCCGACCCAGACCTGGAAGAACCTCGATCCATCCCGAGGAGTGCACGGGGACATTCCGATGGCCTGGTGGCCGATCATTCGGGAGCACTGGCCTGCCTACGATCCCGATGTGACCCCTTCCGTGGGAATGGGAACCGTCGCGGAGGTCCTCCGCACCTGGCCGGGCGCTAGGCGCAGCAACCATCCTGCCCGATCGTTTGCTGCGGTCGGGGTCAACGCCGAGTTCCTGATCGAGGAGCACGATCTGGAGAACATCTTCGGGGAGGGCTCGCCATTGAGCAAGCTCTATGAGCTGGATGGGCACATCCTTCTGATCGGTGTGGATCACAGCAAGAACACCTCCCTTCATCTCGCCGAGAGCCGTGCGAACTACGCCGGAAAGCGCGATGAGGAGGAAAGCAGTGCCATCCTGATTGATGGTGTCCGCCATTGGGTGACCTACCGGACGCTGTCGGTTCACGACGACGATTTTGCCATACTCGGAGACGCCTACGAAGCGGAGCACGCCATTCGGCGCCACAAAGTCGGCGAAGCCGGGGTGCGATTCTTGCGACAGCGTCCATTCATCGACTGGGCAGTTCGATGGATGGAGAGGAACAGGGCAAGTCCTGCCTGAGGAGCGAACCAACGACGGCTGGCATCATCGTTCCAGTGGTGGTGGCGACTCCTTGGGAAATGAGTTGGAGGAGGAAGAGGAGGCGCTGTGAGTAGCAAGAAAGCTATGCGACACGCGCCAGAGGAGGTCGATAGGTACCTGGAGCCCTTACCGGATGACGTCCGTGCAAGTCTAGAACGCGTGCGGGATATCGTAAGGCAGACCGCGCCAGAGTGCACCGAGAGGGTCAGCTATGGGATCACGATCTTCCGGCTGCAAAAGGACCTGGTCGGCATGTCCGCTCAGAAGAACCACTGCTCATTGCACACCATGAGCCCGTCGCTCGTGAGAGCTATGGTGGAGGAGCTGAAGGGCGTGAAGGTCTCCGGTGCTACGATCCATTTCACACCTCAGGAGCCCCTGTCCAGGGCGTTCATCGAGCTGATTGTTCAGGAGCGCATGAAGGAGGCTGCGTCCGCCTGAGCTGGATCTCGCTACGCGGAAGCCCGACGTAGCTTCCTGCATCGTAGTCTCAAGGCTTGGAGGGAATGGCAATGCTGATCGACGTATCAATGCCGATTGTGACGGGCTCTGTCTTTCGCCTTGGGACACCCCCTGTGGAGGTCGCAGAGCACCAGTTCCACCACGAATCTGAAGGGGATTTCGAGGCGGTTATGCTTTCGTTTCCGGCGCACACGGCCACCCACGTGGACCTCGTGTTCCCGGAGAGGCGCATTGCGCCGGAGCGGATGATCGGCCCCGGCAAGCTAATCGATGTCACCGGCGCGGTTGGGGATCCAGTCACGTTGGACGATGTCAAAGACCAGGTGCGAGTCGCGCCGGGGGACTTCGTGTTCTTCAGGACGGACTGGAGTGAGTTGGCCGGCACGGACAGATACTGGGATCACCCCGAGCTTGCGCCACGGGTCATCGAGTGGCTGGTCTCGTGTAGGGTCAATGCCGTGGGGATCGATGCACTCGGTATAGGTCGAGGCGCTCATCATGGCGAGTACGACAGCCTGTTGGCACGAGAGGACGTGCTGGTGATCGAGAACCTCACCAACCTGTGCCGGCTACCGGAGACCGTGTTCACGGTCTACTGCTTCCCGCTAAGCATCCCCGGTGTTGATGCCGTCCCTGCCAGGGTTCTTGTGGAGACTGCGGAGGCCGAGTGACACTGACTGCCCGCTGGTCAGGGCTAGCCGGCGGCCCCCGTAGGCCGCCAGGCGGCAGACCCGGATAACATCCACAGAGCTCTCTGGCTGGGGGAATGGCCGATAGGCGCACGGGGCGGCCTCCAGCTGATGCGGAGTGAGTGGAGGGCGTCTGGCAGACCGCCGGTTCTGTGGTTCGGCGTCTTCCGGCACCTGGTTCGCAGGAGGTGTGGGCGTTGAAAGCGCGGACAGCCCCAAGGAAACGGCACTGGCGGTACTGGCTAAACCTGCTGGTGGTGGCTCTCGTATGGGCAGTGGTGCTGCTCTACTTGGGCTACGTGGGAATCTGGGTGCGCTGGGCAGCGCGTCCAGCTCGCCACGGGCTTTGCTGCATCACCCCCGCTGACCTAGGCTGGGGCTACGAAGAAGTCACGCTGAAGGCTGCCGACAGCGTGACCTTGTTCGGCTGGTACATTCCCTCGCAGAACGGGGCAGCGGTGATTCTGTTGCATGGATACGGAGCCAATCGGGTGCAGATGGCGAAGCGGGCGGGTCTTCTGGCCGCGCACGGGTACGGTGCGCTGCTGTACGACCAGCGGGCCAGCGGCGAGAGCGAGGGCGAGACTCGATCGTTCGGGTGGGCCGATGTAGAGGACGTGCCGGCGGTACTCGAATTCCTTGTCGAGCGCGAGGAGGTGGATCCGGAGCGAGTGGGCGCGCTCGGTTTCTCACTAGGAGGACAGATCGCCCTTAGGGCGGCAGCGGAGTTGGACGGCCTGCGCGCCGTGGTGGCCGAAGAGCCAGGCTTCTCCACGCCGGAGGACCTGCCCTGGGTGACGACCCCCGAGGAGCGATGGGTTGCGTTGACTTACCGACTGGGGTTCAAGGGCCTTGAGCTGTGGACCGGGGTGCGGAATCCCTCCGGAGTCGTGGAGAGCCTTCCGGGAATCGCCCCGAGGCCGGTGCTGTTCATCGCGGCCGGTGCCGCGCAGGATCCAGGACACCAATCGGTTCGTTACTTCTATGACATGGCTAGCGAACCCAAGGAGTGGTGGTACGTCCCGGAAGCGGGGCACGGGGAAGTGCCAGACGTGCGGGGCAAGGAGTACGAGGAGAGAATCGTGGGCTTCTTCGAGAGCACGCTGTTAAGGGAGGGAGCCAAGCGGTAGCGTGGCCCATAGTGTGAGGTACGGTGCGGGTGCAGAGTCGGCCTCCAAGGGTTTTTCGCAATGTTGGTACGAGTCAGATGGCGCTCCTGATCGCGCGACTTCGGATCACCAAGGAGTGCCCGCTATTCCGGTAGAAAGGAGCGGACTATGAACGGAGCAGATCGTAATTCGGCAATTGCCCTGCCGATCGTCGTGCTGGTCGGTGTTGGGGCGGCATGGGCGGGCAGTCAGGGCAGTGAATCGGTTCTCGGGTTCCCCATCTACGCGCTGCTGGTCGCACTGGCCTTCCTCATCCAATGGGTCGGTTTCGGGGCGGCCTATGTACTGCGGACGGAGAAGTTCTTCGATCTGACCGGCAGCGTCACCTACATCTCGGTGACGATCCTGGCGGTCCTGTTGAGCCCGGTGATCGACGACCGATCGGTCCTTCTGCTGGCCCCGGTGTTGATCTGGGCGACGCGTTTGGGCACGTTCCTGTTCGGTCGCATCCAGAAGGCGGGGAAGGATGAGCGTTTCGACGAGATCAAGACCTCGTTCCTTCGCTTTCTGAACACGTGGACCTTGCAGGGGCTGTGGGTGACGTTCACGGCGGCCGCCGCGCTAGTTGGGATCACGTCGGCTACGCGCAAGGGGCTGGGTTGGTTTGCGTTGATTGGCTTCGTCGTATGGTTCCTCGGGTTCGGCATTGAGCTCTTGGCTGACACCCAGAAGAGTGCCTTCCGGGCAGACCCGGCGAACAAGGGGAGGTACATCGACACTGGCCTCTGGGCTTGGTCGCGCCATCCCAACTACTTCGGCGAGATCATCCTATGGATCGGTGTGGCGATCATCGCGCTGCCGGTACTGCGGGGCTGGCAATTCGTCGCCTTGATCTCACCCGCGTTTGTGACGCTGCTGCTGACGCGGGTCAGCGGGGTACCGATACTGGAGCGGAGGGCGGACGAGAAGTGGGGCGGGCAAGAGGACTACGAGGCGTATAAGAAGAGGACCCCGGTATTGATCCCGCGCCCGCCCAGGGGCTCGTCCTCGGGACGTTGACGCGCGCTTTCATGGGAATTCGACTCGCAGTTGGTGGCGCCGTTCAGCTCCTGTCGAACCCCGCTACCAGTGCTACCCGATCGTGCCCGAACCCGACCGGCCCGGACCCCGAACCGCAATCCGGACACGGCCGATTGGCGCTCCAGGGCAGCGGTCCCGGGTCACCCTGATGGCAAAGCCGGTGCGGGCGGTCCGCAACCGTTTTCGGAGCCGGAGACCCAGGCGGCTCTCGACCTGATCTCGAGCCTGAGGCGTGAGGATACCAGGCTGATCGTCATTGTGCTCCATTCGTCCGTGCGCCGCGAGACGGGTGAGGTCTACCCGGGTGGGGAGAACTCGGTTGAGACGGCGCACAGGTACGCGACGGCGGCAGGCTATGACGTCGAGGACCAATGGGCTGAGTACACGACGTCTGGAGAGATGGTGACCTGGTGCAGCGAGCAGGACATTCAGGCCATCGATGTGGTTATCCCAGGCGCTCAATTGCCATCCTCGCGTGTGCAGGGGTCGGCCAGGACGCTGAAAGACATCACGGTTGATGCCCTGCTCAGCGTGGCAAAGCCATTGGGGCAGTAGGGCGCCGATGGGGGTCTCGACCATGCCCAACCATGCCTGAGGCAGGGAGCAACAACGAGCGGGGGTCGCCTGCAGCCATCACCGTGCTGCTGGTCGTGTTGGCCGTGTTCGCGACATTCGGCGTGGGGCTCGGCTTGGGAGGGATGTGGGAGGGCAGCCTTCCTGCCCCCACGGCCTCGTCGTCTCCACCTGAACTCGAACCCACTACGTCGCCCGTGGAGCCAACCGTCGTGCCCTCGCCGACTGCGACTGAGCCGACACCTCCTACTGCTACCCGGGTCGCGGTCGAGGCGACCGAGGTACCGTCACCTCCTCCGCCCTCGCCTACGCCCCTGGCCGTTGCGGAGGGTCCATTCGTTTTCGGACGGTCCTTCAACGGGAACGATCTGCTGGCCTACCGCATCGGCCGAGGGTCGTCGGCACGCGCGCTAATCGGTGGCATACACGGTGGCTACGAGTGGAACACGACAGTCCTCGTGGAGGAGATCCTCAGCACGCTACAGCACGACCCGCACCTCGTCCCTCTGGAGGTGACACTGTACGTGATTCCCTGTGCCAATCCAGACGGTGCCGCCGCCGGAACGGATGCTGTCCACGGTCGGGTCAATGGTAACAACGTCGACCTGAACCGGAACTGGGATTACGAGCACCAGCCGGTGGCCACGCACGGGACGCGGCCAGTCTCGGGTGGCGAACAACCGTTCTCAGAGCTCGAGACGCAGGCGCTCCGCGACTTCATCTTCGAGCGGGACATCGAGCTGGCCATCTTCTATCACAGCGCCATGGGCAGGGTATTCTCCGGATTCGAGAGGGAGAACTGCGCCACGTACGAGCTGGCGGAGATGATGTCCGAGGCTACCGGATACCCACACTCGCCAGACGGCGTCTATGGTCAGGTGACCACCGGGGACGCGATTGACTACCTGTCCAAGGTGGGCATCGCGGCCATAGAGATCGAGCTTACGAATCACCGCGACATCGACTGGGATCAGAACTGGCGCGGCGTCACCGCCTTCCTTGAGTGGGACATCCCGACTATGCAGCATCCCTCCGACAGCGAGAGGCGCTATGAGGACGGGCCCGCTGCCAGCGAGTTCTTCTACCACACGGTGCAGCCGGGCCAGACGCTGTCCTACCTGAGTCTTGAATACGGGGTTGAAGAGGCGGAGATTATCGGCGCGAACGTGGGGATTGACGACCCCGATCAGATCCGGGTGGGTCAGCTCATTCTGATCCCCAGGAGGCCTTCCGAATGATCAAAACGGCCGAGCATTGGGGGCTTGGCCTGGGGGCACGGCGACCTTCAGGGGCTGCGACACGTCTGATAGTCGGCGCCGATGATGAGGCGATACTGTGCTCTGGCGCTGGGTTCAGGTGCTGAGATCACGTTTTCGGGCGCGATCCCAAACATCCATCGAAGCTGGGATGCGGCGCTCTCCTGCGCCGGCGTGGCGAAATCAATCAACGTTGTTTGGGCATAGTCCTTGTGGACGGGCTGGGCGATGACTGCCGCGAACCCCACTCGCCACAAGCGGTCAGCCGCCAGGTGATCCCAGCCTGGGTTGGGCGTCCCGTTCCACACTTCCACCGTCTGCATCGTCCGCCACAACCGGTCCTGCGGGAAGGGAGCCATCGCCTCGGCTACCACAGGTCCAATCTCGTCCCAGTTCGGAAGTAGGACGTTTCCGCCTTTGGGCGTTGTCCACGGGATGACGTGTTGATAGCCGATGTTGAGCATACGGATGTGCTGCGCGTCGAGGCGGAAGGCGACCTCGGCCAGCCGGGCCACATCGAGCAGGTTCAGGTCGGTGACTACCATGCTGCGGTACTGCTCCCACAGCTGGGGCAGGCGGGGTAGGACATCGAGGTTGCGCGACTTCCGCCAGATGGCCTCAAGCACCTGCTGCTGTCGCCGCTCGCGGGCGAATACGCTCGATGTCTTGCGCGAGCGCGAATACCAGAGCGCCGTCTGGCCGTCCATGTGATGTAGCCCGGGCTCGAGTACCTTCCACGGATACTGACCGTTCTCATCAGGGTACGGCCAGTAGTCATCGAGGCGGCAGTGGACCGGGATGTCGACGCCCCCCAGTATGTCCACAATCTCCTTAAACCCGCCGAACTCCACGCGAACGTAGTGATCGACTGGGATGCCCAGGTTGTAGAGCATCGTCTGCTGTACCAAGGCTAGCCCGCCCCCCTCATAGCCGTAGAGCTCGCCGTACATATCCGCGAAGTTGACGCGGCTCATCCAGAAGCTGGGGATGTAGACGTAGAGATCCCGGGGGATGGAGAGAACAGTCACTGCAGGCACGCCCGGCTGCACCGAGACGACCTGTACGACGTCGGTGCGCCAGTTGCTCCAATCAGGGCGTCGGTCGCTGCCAAGCAGGATGATGTTGATCGTGCCCGGCGCGACCGGGGCCTGCGGCACCGGCGTTGGAATCGGCGTCGAGTCCGGAACTGCTGGCGTGACGGCAACCAGTTGGGGCCTATCGAGCGAGAAGGGCGTCGACGCTGGCGCTGGAGAAGGCGTTGCCGTCGGGGGTGGGGTGTCTGTCGGCGATGGGGTCTCCGTAAGAGGCGGAGGGGCATTGGGGAGTGGCTCTTGAGTTGGCGAAGGCTGGGCAGTGCGGACTCGAGTAGGAAGACGCTCTGTGTCAGTGTCGTCGACCAACGCGACCGAAGGCCCGGCTGTAGACACGACCTCGGCTGAGGTAGGCGGCGGTTCCGCGCTGAGCGCATCGGCGGCGGAAACTGCGTCTACGTCAATATCCGATGGAGCAGTCGCATCCGAGCCGCGCGCGAAACTGACCGCCAGGGACAAGAGCAAGAACAGGGGGCAGGCCAGTTGAATGACTGATGTGGCAATGAGGAGCAATCTGCTCCACGTGCTCGATTCCTTAGTCATCCGTTGGCGTGTCTCCATCCTGGCCAGGCAGGCTGCCAGCCGGTGTGTACCCTAGCCTATCACAATTGGGGCATGGTGACAAATCCGCACGAAAGGAGTTCCTGTAGGGATTGGCGGCTGGTGAGTGAACTGAGAATGGGCCGCTCCCCCAAGCTGCTGCCAGCGCGTACCCTAGAACTCATGGTGCATGTGACCCGCAGACCTTGTGGCCCCCCGTCAAAGTGGCCGGAGAGGCGCGGATCAGTGTAGCCGTCTACGACTCTCTTCGGCCGTACCCAGGTGGTACGGACACAGTCAGAGCCGTATTGCCGTTGTGCTGCACACCGCCCTGCGAACTGCAGTACCTACGGCTCCGGGGGTGGACCCTGGCCGGGAGGTATGGTCTCACCGTCACGGAGGTTCCTGAGGTAGCTGCAGACCACGAACTCCACGTCCTCCCAGACGTACCCCTCGGCCTGGAAGGCCTCGATGTCGACGATCCAACGCTTTTCGTCACCTTCCAGGCGGTAGATGTGGGGGCTTTCATGACACTTCAGAATGACATGGATTGGGGGACCGGTTTCGTAGTCCTCGAGGAAACCGTCGTCCACGATGTGGACGTCCTCCCAGGTGTAGCCGCGCCTCTCGAAGGCGGTCAGGCTGCTGATCCAACGGAAGCGGCCGTCCTGGTAGACGTAGATCTCGGGTTCGCCCGCCTCTTTGACGACCAAGCCGTCGCGGATGACCAGGGCTCGGCGGTCGGGCATCGCTGTCGCGAGGGTGGTGCCGTGCCGGTTGATGGGGATATTGATGACGACCAGTACGGCGAGCAGGCCGAGAGCCAGTCGTCCCAGGAGCCGGGCTGTGTGGGAGGGAAGGGGAGGGCGGTCGGGCGATTCGGGCATCGGAGCGGGTTCAATCGTCGGCCGTCCGGATTTGGGCTCGGCGCTCGTCTCATCCTCAGGTCTCGCGGGCATCGTGGCTGGCTTCCGATCAGGAGGTATCTCCGGCGCCTGCGGCCCCTCAAGACCCTCGTAGGCCAGCCGATCCTGGGGCGTGGGTGTGCCGGGGGATCTTGGCCTTGCCGTTAGCCGCTTCGCCACCTCTTCAGCCAGGAGGTCGAGCAGTTGGTCCATCTGGGTATGCTGGGTATCGTTCATCGCGCTACCTCACCGTGACGAAGCCCAAGACCTCGCCTAGACTGGCGAGAACGTTGGCGTAGAAGTTGCCGCCCAGCTGGCGAAAGAGCTCAAAAGGCAGCCCGGGCGCGCCGACGAAAGGTCGCAGCGTCCACGCCATCTGGCTGCCCACGAAGGCGTAGAGGATGATCCAGAGCCAGACCACGGTCCGGCGGCCCCTCGCCCCCTCGCTCCCAGCGTAGGAGACGATGCGCATCCCGTAGCTCAGGAACGTGACCCCCACGATGCCAGAGATGGTGAAGACACCCACGTTGAGCAGCTTGAAGAACTGGTATTGGCTCGTGGTCAATAGGAAGAAGGTCACCACCGGTGAGAAGCTGAGCAGGAGCACCGACGTGACGGTGATGGTGGTCAGCATCAGGGCGACGTTCTGGCCGAGGCTCTGGTTTGAGCCGAAGTTGAGGTTGAAGAAATAAAGAGTTGGCGCGCAGACGACGAGCGTGGCCAGGAAGAGCAGGGGGAGCTTGGCGCCGGAGCTGAGCGCCTGCCAGAGGCTGTGGCTGGAGCCCATGACCGCACCGTAGAGGGCGAAGAAGGCCACGCTTGAGATCAGCATGGCACGCATCTTCTCCGCCAACCCTTTCCCTTCACGGATTTCGAGGAAGAACCTCTGTCGATCGCGCAGGATGGTCTCGATGATGGTCAGGCTGCCCATAGGTTTGGTCTCCTTGTCTGTGCAGATCTCCGAGGTTTGAGAGAGACTCCTCGGAGGTCTTTACCAGCTACCAACGCACGCCGCCCCCCACGATGATGAGCACGGACAGCCCCCAGAAAATGGTCCAGGAGATGAGGGCGTATCGACGGCGGGGAAAACGCCACAACGGGATCAGCAATGAGATGAGAGCGACGGCCCAGAATGCTGGCCTGGTCAGCATCTGCTGCCAACCGACGAATGTGCCGTCGGGGGCGAATACCAGCCAGCGCAGCAAGAGGGCGAAGAGAACGGGAAGTGCAGCAGCGGCGATCCCTTCCAGGGCGCCCCAACCCTGGTGCGTGGCCTGAAGCTCCTCGGCAACCTGTTCCACGCCGAAGCGGGTGGCCGCCTCGGCGAGGGCTTCCTGCTCACCCAACCCATGCCCCCGCGCATCCGCGACCGCCTCCTCGAGGTGACTGCGGATCTCCTCAAGCACCTGATGCTCTGCCTCCGCCTCCAGGTGCATCCGAGTGCGGATGCGGTCAAGGATGTCGTCAACGTTCAAGTCTCTGCACCCCAAGAAGCCGAAGTCTTGCTGGGCGTCTCGTCGGTGGATCCAGGCTCCGGCTCACCGCCCTGCCACTTCGTCCACACAACGCGCGAACCCAACAGCCGAGGGGTTTGGGACACACAACTACTCCCCTGCCGCACCTGGAGACACCTCGGGTCGTGGCAGCAGCGACAGTGCAGCCGGTGCCAGGATAGCCAGCATCACCCAGCCCCAGAGGAGCAGACCGTGCAGCGCCTCCGATTGCCAGGTGAAGCTGTGTGGGTATGGCCAGTCAGGGCTGGCATAGAGCACGCCCTTGCCCGCCGCTCCGACCGCCGCTACCATGATCAAGGCAGCGACGAGGGTCCAGGCGCGACGGGCCCCAAGTCCGTCAAACCGCAGGTACGCCCAGGCCCCAACTGCCAGGATAACCGAGGACAGGAACGTGAAGGGGTATTTGGAAGGGGGATAATCCTCGAAAGTGAGGAAGACGGCCGTTGCGGAGGCTCCGTAGAGAGCGAATGACAGCAGCGTCCAGTCACACCGAATCCTCCGGAATAGCGGGCGCAATGGACGAAACGCTGCGATGATTAGAAGGGCGCAAGCCGTTATGCCTAGCAGCGCGATCCAATCCAAGCCGGTGCCGCAAATCACCCGCATGGTCCAGGGCGTCGACGGTCCCAGCGCTGCTCGCACCAGGTGATCCACCCATCCTAGAACGGGACCCAGCAGCCCGGCCCTCGTGTTCATCCCCATGTATGTCCCTCGATGGGTCAGTACCCAGCTCAGGTCCAGCCCGATAACGCCGAAGTACGGCAGGGACCATCGAGGCAGCTCCTTGATGAGACCGACGACCGTCGCAATCAGCAGGGCTAGGATCCAGCCACCGGAGAACCAGGTGGCCATACCCGAGCGGCCTGCACCAACGAGGTTCAGTAGAGACATCACCGCGCCTAGCAGGAACGGCAGGACGGCCACGAGCCGTTGGAGCGACCATGTTTGGTCTTCTGAATGCTGTGAGGCAGTAGTAGCCACCATGCGTCACACCTCCTGTTCCGCGGCCACCCAAACTGGAGGGCCGTCAGCCCCAACGGCTTGCCATGGTGCCCAAGTATCTTGCCCCGTGCAACCGATGTTCGCTCTGAGAAAGCGGGGGAAATAGAGATCGCTCCGACGCATGACCTTGGACAACGGAGTGGCGTTGCTAGCATAGGTCAGGACCAGATCTACCCCCGACAGATGGGGGTGGGCTTTGGCTGCGTAGATCAGGATCCCTCGTTCGCCATACTCCTCTGGGCGATAGAAGGGCTCAACAGCGCTCCAGGGACCAGTAGGGTAGTCCGCCAGCCGAAGGCCTAGATCCGCCTGACCGAAACCAGCCGTCTGGATCTCGACGTACCGATCCAGCAGCGGTTCGTAGTGCACTGTGAATTCGTTCTGGCCCTCCGAGAACAGCGCGGCTGGCCTCTCCAGGAGGTCCTGTTGCAGGACCCAGCCTCGCTCCTCCCCATCCCACCACTGAGGGCGCGAGAGATCTCTGTCCATCAGCTGGTCCACAGGCCAGCGGGCGACGTGAACGGTGTGGTCTGGTTCCTGGACACTGAAGGCATAGACATACTCTTCGATGCGGAGCACACTCCCCGACACGATCAGCCCAAAGCGGTTCCCGGGCGTGGCCAACCACTCCAGCTGCCATTCGGCAGGCGGCCGCTCAGGGTGCGATATCGAGACCGCGCGCCAGCCGGTATGCTCGAACCCCAAACCCTCCGAGGTCGCGCGTGTCGCCACCAAGAACACGATGAGCCTGCCATCCAGCGCGATACCGTGTCCCGGCCAGAACCACGTGTCGCCGTCTTCGGGGAAGAAGGCTTGCGGCTGTCTACCCTCCGTCCTCCAAGAAAAGGCCATCGAGGCGGAGGACGGATCGTAGCCCGTCTGGATGCCCACGCTGTTTCTTATCATCTTCGATAGGCGGCGGGTGTTCAGAAAGCTCGTCGATATGAAGGTGTCGCCGAACAGCCAGAGCACGCGACCGTCCCCGAGATCGACAGAATAGGCGCCGTCGGAGCCCAGCCATCTCGGGTTCGAGCGGAAGAGGGCATCCGCTTCCGGCCAAGGCTCTGCCTCGATCACGCTCGAGGGTGATGCCGCCGGCTCTATGGTCCGTGGGGATGGTGCAGGTGGACACCCTGCGCACGTGAGTACGGTCAGCATAACCAGGAGCCGTCGCAGCGATCTCACTGTGCCCCATAGCATGGGTGTGGACTAGCGTCGTGGTAGGGAGCCTACGCCGGCGCGTTCTCGAGCCCGAGCAGAAGGCGCATTCCAAGACGGAAGGTCCTCCACTGCTCCATCTCTGCCTCGAGTTGTCGGAGGCCCTTGTCTGTTACCGAATAGACCTTGCGGCGGCGGCTGCCGGGGTCTCCCTCCCACCGGCTGCGCAGGAGGCCCGCGTGCTCCATCTGGTGCAGCCGGGGATAGATCAGGCCCTCATTGAAGGCGAAGATGCCGCGACTGCGGGCCTCCAGCTCCCGAATGATGCGGTAGCCGTGGAGCGCCTCATCCGCATCAACCAGCAACTTGAGGATAGCCAGCGTTGTCGTTCCCCGGCGCATCTGTTCTAAGCTGTCACTTGAAATCGGGTCTGATCCCACTCGGCCCGGCTCACCCGCCACGTCTCCCCCTCTGCCTAAGACGGTTATACATCAGTCTATTAGGTATCTTACCACAGTGAGATGGGCGTGTCAAGAAGCGATGGCGCGCAGATTCAGAGATCAGCGGTAGGGTGCTGTCCAGGCAACTGCGGTAGCAAGCCTCCCCGAGAAGTCCCAGACCCTGCCTTGCCAAGCGGACCGTTGCAGGTACAATC
>JASFVG010000014.1:0-24314 GCA_050049955.1 Anaerolineae bacterium
GCAGGCGACAGATGCCTCCACTCCCGTCTAAATGACAGCGGGCACAGTGGACTGACTAGCGCACTGGTCGATGCTGACCGGCCTTCTTGGCCTGGTCTCCGCCATCCCGCATCGCCAGCCAGACCCGCTCCGCTGTCGCCGGCAGCCTATGCAACCAGATGCCCACGGCATCGTGGACACCAGCGATGATTGCCGGTGCCGTGGGCAGCGTCGGCATCTCGCCTACGCCCTTCGCTCCGTAGGGACCTGTTGGGTCAGGCCTTTCCACTGTGATCGAGATCAGCTCCCTCGGCATGTCCGCAGCTGTGGGTATGAAGTACTGGCTGAAACCTGAGGTCCCTGAAACGGCATCGCTCTGCAGGTATTCCTCGGTCAGTGCGTACCCTAGTCCCATGTGCATGCCGCCCGCCACCTGCCCCCTAACCATCTCTGGGTGGATCACGTGTCCAACATCCTGAGAGGCCCACAGCTTTAGCACCTCGATCTCACCGGTCTCATCGTCGACCTCCAGCAGGGCTATCTGCGCCGCGTAGCCGTAGCTGATGTGCGGGTCGCACAGGCCGGTCTCCGGATCGTAGTAGGTTGTAGGCCGCTGGCTCCTGCAGTGGTAATCGTATTCCGCCGTGATCCTGGTCTCCCCGGTCTCGTTGCGAAGCCCGTCCTGCCACAGCCGAGCTGCGCGCTGGCAAGCCAGTTTGACCGCGTTCCCCGAGGTGTAGGTGTGACGAGAAGCGGAGCACGTGCCTGCAAACGGAACCGATGCAGTATCGACAAGGGCCACCTTCACCTGCGCGACATCGACGCCCAGCGTCCGTGCAGCGATCTGAGCGAGGGCGGTATGCACCCCCATGCCGACGTCTGACGCGCCAATCCTGACAAGGGCCCGCGAGATTGCCCCCCGGTCGTCCAGCCGTAGCTCGACCTCCGCCTTCGCGTGGTCATCCCATCCAAACGAGATCCCCACGTTCTTGTAGCCGCACGCGACGCCTATGCCGCGTCTCCTATGCGGACCGGACGATTCCGCCAGAGAGGGCCGAGTCCAGGAGCCGTTCTCCCTCTGCCACCCGGCCGCCAGGGCCGCCTCCCTCACACAGTCCTTGATGCCAACCCCGCGCGGCATCGCGTTGCCAGTGATGCTGATGTCTCCATCCTCCAGAAGATTCGTCATCCGAAAGGCAATAGGGTCAATGCCCAGCTCTTCCGCCAGCCTATTCATCTGCGTTTCGTAGGCCACTGTGACCTGCAGCGACCCAAAGCCGCGCATGGCCATGCTCACCGCGTTGTTCGTATAGACTGAGCAGGCATCCACTTTGGCGTGAGGTATCACGTATGGGCCAGCTGCGAAGCTTGCGGCACAGTTCAGAACCCACTTGCTACTCGAGGAAGCGGCCCCAGCATCGGCAACCAGCTCGATTTCCGTAGCAGTCAGCCGGCCAGCCCGGGTGGCACCGGTCCTGTATCTCATGAAGAAGGGGTGGCGCTTGCCCGTGCGGACCGTCGTCTCCTCCCGAGTGAACGTCATCTTGACAGGTCGACGGACGACATATGCACACACAGCCAGGAGGTGTTGGATGTAGATGTCCTCCCGGCCTCCGAAGGCACCACCCACAGCAGGAACGATCTGGCGAATCCGGTCCGCGGGCAGGTCGAGAATCCTTGCGATGTGGTCGAGATCATCGTGGGCAGACTGGGTCGCGGCGATGACTGTCACCCGCCCGTTCTCGTCGATGTAGCCGATCCCGGAATCCGGCTGCATGTAGGCGTGGTCCTGGCAGGGCGTCACGTAGGTGCCTTCGACGATCACATCGGCCGCGGCAAACCCCTCATCAAGGTCACCCTTCCGGATCTTCACCTGATGCAGGAGATTCGAGTCCCCCCGCTCCGGGTGGACAAGAGGGGAGTCCGGCCGCAGAGCTTGCCGCGGATCTACGACAGGTTCAAGAACCTCGTACTGAACCTCAACAAGCGTACTTGCCTCCAACGCAATCGCCTCGCTCTCAGCGATCACGATGGCTACGCGATCTCCCAACCACCGCACCTTGTCGCCCACGTCGACCAGGACGAGTTGGTCCGGAATGTGAATGCCATAGGCATTCTCGGGCACATCCTCCGCCGTGACGACGCGAACGACTCCGGCCAGCTCCTGAGCGCGCTGCGTGTCTATCGCCAGCACCCCGGCGTGCGGGTGCTCGCTCCAGACTACCTTTCCGTACAGCTGGCCCTCCATATTGAAGTCTTGCGGGAACTTTCGCTGACCCCGTGCTTTGCCTGCGGCATCCAGCTTCGGCACGCGGGTTATCTCAACCTCGCCTGGCGTGGCCTCCCCACCGCGTAGGCGCCGGGCTGCGAGGTGGACAGCCTCAACGATCTGATAGTAGCCCGTGCAACGACACAGATTACCCGAAATCCCCTCAATGATCTCCGCTTCCGTCGGTTCAGGATTGGCATCCAGGAGAACCTTCGCGGCCATGACCAGGCCGGGCGTGCAGTACCCACACTGGACGGCCGTGGCGTCTACGAACGCCTGTTGAATTGCATGCAGATCCCCGCGGTCGCCAAGGCCCTCAATGGTCGTCACGCTGCGGCCATGGACCTTCAGAGCTGGCGTAATGCAAGAGGCGACGGCGACACCGTCCAACAGGACTGTGCAGGCGCCGCACTCCCCTTCCCCGCACGCCACCTTCGTTCCGATCAACCCCAGTCGATCCCTGAGTACGTCCGCCAGGCTATCGCTGGGTTCAACTTCGAGCTCAACCCGTGAGCCATTGACGGTCATCGTGAGAGGTTCCATTCAGGACTCCAGCTTGCAGGCCTCAAGGGCATCGCGAAGAGCCCGCTCAACCATCACTTTGACCATCGCCTTGCGATAGGTACTCGAACCGCGGATCGAGCTGTCCCGAGGTCGGGCGCTCTCCGCGGCTCGCTCTGCCGCGGCAGCGATGCGGGAGGAAGTGACACGCTTGCCGAGGAGAAGGCTCTCTGCTTCCTGGGCTCGGAACGGCGTTGGCGCTACCGGGCCTAGCGCGATCCTCGCCGAGCGAACTTCCTCCCCATCCACAGTGATGACCGCAGCAACCAGCAAGGACGGCAGCGTCAGGGCACGACGCCGTGAGAGCCGCCTGAAGCCACAGCCGCTCCCCTCAGCCAACGGGCGGAAACGGAGCCCTGTCACCATCTCGTCACAGGCGTCGATGGTGCAAACCCCGACGCCCTCATAGATATCGGCGATAGGCTCCCAGCGGAGCCCATCGAGCGAGGCAATCTCCACTTCGGCATCGAGGGCGAACAGAGCGACCGCGCCGTCGGCAGCCGGCCTAGCGTTCATGACATTGCCGACCAATGTGCCCGTGTTGCGGATTTGGGGGCCGCCAACGTGGCGACACGCCATACTCAGCACCGGGGCCCACTGGTCGATGATGCCCGACGCGACGATCTGGGAATGCGTGACCTGGCACCCGATATAGATGAACCCGTCTCGCTCCTCGACGAGGTCTAGATCGGGGATGCGCGTGATATCGACCATCGCAGTGCTGGGGCATTGCCCGCGATCACTTTGCAGGAACAGATCAGTCCCTCCAGCGATGATTCTGGCCTGACCGCGGTGAGAGGCCAGCACGTGGAGGGCTTCGTCGATCGAACGCGGAAACAAGTATGCATCCCACATCATGATGGTCCTTAGTGCCTCAGGGTAGAGATGGATTCCGAGGAGAGCGAGGCCGGCTCACAGGGTATGGGACCCTAGAGCCCCAGCCGCTCCAACGTCGCGGGCTTCGGATGTCCTCTCTCTTGGTCCCAACCTCGGAGGGCGTAGTATTCACTCAGCATGTCGTTGAGCACCTCTCTGCCGACGGCATGTCCCTCGGCCGGGCCGTTCGGCAATGGCTCATCCAGGAGCCGATCAGGTAGGGTGTCGTCAGCACGATCAATTCCCTCACGCGCGGCCAACAGCCGCTCCTGGTTCCAGATTCGCTCGCCCACCGTGAGCAGTTCTTCAGTCGTCATGTCGAAGCCCGTGACGGCATTGAGCAGCTCAGTCAACTCGTCCGTAACGATGTCCTTGGCCAGGAAGACACACAGGCCAGCTGCGTCCACGGCACTGCGGAAGTCCTGCATCTCCTTTACAATCCTCGGCTTGCCGTCGGCCGTGTAGCGGTCGGAGCCAGGCGCGAAGATCTCCTTGGCGATGGTCCACGCCCTTAGATGGCCTGCGCCGCGGAAGGCAGTGGCGTACGCAAGCGCCATTCCTGTCACGCCCCGGGGATCGTAGGCCGGCAGCTCTACACCCTTGACGTGAAGAGCGTAGGCCATGGCCTTGCTGTCCAGCTGCTCCGCGGCACGACGTGTGCCCTCCGCCAGAAGGTCACCCAGGCCAGTCCGGAACGTTATCTGATGGATCAGCCGGAGCATTGCATCAGCATCCCCGAACTCGAGCGGCTCCGGCCAAAGATCCCGAGGCAGGAGCCCGCGCTGGGATAGCTCCATGGCGAATGCGATTGAGTTGCCGGTGCTCATCGTGTCCAGGCCGAAGTTGTCGCAGGCCTCTGCAGCAGCGACGAGCGCTCCGAGATCGTCGTTCCCGCACTGGGATCCCAGCGCGAAGAGCGTCTCGTACTCAGGACCCCTACAGAAGGCGCCCGCGTGGGCGCCAGACCTCACCAGGCTCAGCTTCTCGCACTGCAGCGGGCACAGGCCATTGCAGGCACGGCTTAGCACAACTACGTCCTCGCTCATACGCGTGCCAGAGATCCTGTCTGCCCCGACGAACGTGCCCGACTGGGAGTTGCAGGTGGGCAGGATGCCCAGCTCGTTCATCGTGCTGACGTGCCCAGCAGTCCCCAGGTCGCGATAGTAGGCGACGCTTCCCTTGTCGACCGCCCTCTTTCCCACGTCTCGCGAGAAGGCTGTAGGACCTGCCGCGTCAGAGACATCAACTGCACCCCCGGACGTCTGGACGACAACAGCCTTCAAGCGCTTGGCCCCGAAAACGGCCCCAAGGCCAGACCGCCCGTGAGCGCGCCATCCGGACATGACGGACGCGTAGCGCACGCGGTTCTCGCCGGCGGGCCCTATGGCGGCAATCACCGCCTTGTAGGGGGCCTCCTCCTTCAACACAAGCATCGTGTCGCGCACCCTCGCACCCCACACGTGGGTGGCCGGCTTCAGCTGGACCCGGTCCGCCGAGACAGAGAGATACACCGGCTCTTCTGCCTCTCCCTCGATTACGATGCCGTCGTACCCGGTAAGCTTGAGCTGCGCCCCAAATGTGCCGGAGGCGGACGAGGCTGCGTAGAAGCCGTTTAGGGGCGACTTGCTGGCGATCGTATACCGTGGCGTCGAGATGGCCTTGGTGCCGGTGAGTGGTCCAGTCATTATCACGATCTTGTTAGTCGGGTCGAAGGCATCTACTCCGGCGGGGACCTCATCGTATAGCAGCTTGGCAGCAATCCCAGATGCCCCGATCCACCGCCGGAGCACCTCCGATTCCAACTCCTGCTGCTGGGTTGTTCCTGCAGAAAGGTCAACCCGCAGAATCCTGCCTGCATAGCCGGGCAAACTCATAGCTTACCTCCTTCAATCATCGTTGTCCTTCATCGGAGTGAATGCGATAGCAAACGGAAAGGGATAGCCAACCCTCGGTGTGATCCCCCAGCGCTGCTCACAGTTCACCAGCGCCGTAGTGCGGGTAAACATCTGGGTAGACAGCGCCCGGCTGGTAGGCGTAGGTAGCAAACTTCTCCTCGTTCACCTCTATGCCCAGGCCGGGACCGTCAGGCGCCTTCAGCTCTCCGTCCTCGATCGCGGTTAGGGCGAATACCCGCTGAGCGATCATGTCGTCTCTCAGTGGCTGGTAGGGGCCGAGGTCGAACTCGAGCATCTCGCAGTTCCCATGAGCCAGCGCCGTATGGAGCCCTGCTGCGATCCCCACTGCAGTGAGTCCCCCGATGTGGGGGCAGACTCTCACGCCAGATTCCCTGGCAAGTTCACAGACCACAGCGAATGACTCGACGCCACCCACGATCGTGACATCGGGCTGCAGGATGTCTGCGGCTTGATGGGCGATGATCCGCTCAAAGCCGAACGGAGAGAAAACCCGTTCCCCCACCGCGATCGGGATCCGGCAGTCGGCGCGGAGCTCCTGCAGGACATCCAGCCGATATTGGGACACCGGCTCCTCCAGGAAGTGGATGTCGTATTGCTCGAACTCCTCAGCCATCGCCAGGGCCGTGTCCCGACCGTACGTCATATATGCATCCACCATGAGTTTGACGTCGGGGCCGATGTGGTGGCGCACGGTACGGACCAGGTCAAGATCCCAGTCTCGGTCTCTCCCGACCCGGGCCTTGACTGCAGTGAACCCGTGTTCCAAGGCACCGTCGAAAAAGGCCGCATGCCACTCCGGCGGTTGCTCGAAGAAGGTGGTGCCAGTCCCGTACAGGGGGATTCGGTCGCGGGTCGCGCCCAGGAGCTGGTACAAAGGCCTACCTTCAACCTTCCCCAGAATGTCGTAAAGGGCGATCTCCGCCGCACCTATGGCCGAGTTCCCAACACCCTCCCACCCGAGGTATGGCCAGACATAGCGGCGCATGCCCTTCACAAGCCCAGCGATATCCGTTGGATCCCTACCGATGAGGGCCTTCGCAAGAATGCCCTCAACGATCTCTCTCACCACGTTGGGATACGAGTGACCGTAGGACGAACTCGTCTCCCCGTAGCCTACTACCCCGCCATCAGTCTCCAGCCGCAGGAGGGCAAAGCTCCTGGGTATCCGCGGGAAATCCTTCATATAGCCGAGTGATACCGCTTTGACTGCTGTAATCTTCACGATGTCCCCACCTCAATATGCAGCGAGACGTAGGCCCAATTGTTGCAGAACGGTCCGCGATGCTCACGGACCCGGCAGGATGACCTCCTTGATCGTGTCCAGGACATACGATGAGCGGAGAGCCTCTTCGGCGCGCTCCAGGGGGACACATTTCGTGACGAGATCCTCCAGGGGTAGGAGTGATTTCCTCAGCATGGTGATCGCAGGACCGAACTGCGTCGGTGGGAAGGCCGTACTGCCCAGGATCGTCAGCTCTCGGTAGCAGACAACGCTCGGATTGATCTCCACGCCTCCCGTGTCGTAGTAATGACCAACCTCGGCCACGGTTCCGCCGATCCGCACGAGGTTCAGTGCTTCTGCAAAGGCCGCGGGCACCCCGGCACACTCCACCGCCAGGTCAGCTCCAGCCCCATCCGTAAGGGACAGGACAGCTTCGAGCCGGTCCTCGGCTGATAGCGCGTCGATGCTCAACGCGTCAGTCGCGCCCAGCCTAAGGGCAAGATCAATACGAGACGTGACCCGATCAACAACAACCAGCGGATCCACACCCATAGTGCTCAGAGTGGCAACCGTCAGAAGCCCAATAGGCCCGACGCCTAATACCACGGCTGAGTGTCCGAAGCCCAGACCTTCCCCGGACGAAGGAAGACCTGGTGGGAGGGCACGTTCGACGGCCCTCATGGCCACCGATAGGGGCTCCGTGAGCACCGCACGCTCAACCGGAAGGTCATCGGGAAGCGCGTACACCCACGAGTCCGGGAGGATAACCATCTCCTCCGCGAATCCCCCCAACAGATGGGGAGGGTCCACCGAGCTCAGGAAGCCGTATACCGGGCGCGCCTTGCAGAGGGCGGGCCTAGCGAGCAGGTGCTGGCAGGCATAGCACTGCTTGCACGCCCCGAACCCAGGCACCAGGGCAACACGTAGCCCGACGCTGAGCCCACCGCCAACGGTGCGGATCTGGTGTTTCGCGTCCGGCGTGATTTCGGTCACCCTGCCAACAATCTCGTGGCCCAAGATGACCGGGTGCCCAAGTGCCTTAGTGCCATGGTAGATGTGTCGATCTGATCCACAAACGCCTGCCGCCTCAACCTCAATCCGGATCGCTCCGGGCGGCAGAAGACTTCGCTCGAACTCCACGATCCGTGCTTGTTGCGGTCCAACCAGGACCAGGGCTCGAACGCCTTGTCGCTCACTCAATTTCCTTGCTCCTTGATAGCGTTGCCGCGCATCGACCGCGGTGTCTCAGAGAGTGTCCCGCCCTAAGGATGTCAGACCTCTCGAGCAGCCTTGGCCAGTAGGACTCAGATTCCGGCGAAGGCAGCTTCGTAGAGTGCAGTAGCCTCGCTCCGCCCAAGTCGTCGGGGGTTTAGCCGAGCATTTAGGTTGCGCACAGCATCGTCCACCATCGCTGGAATCAGGTCAGGGCTCACCCCGAGTGACTCCAGGCTCCGCGGAATGGCTAGATCCAGGCAAAGCCTCTCCACCGCGACAAACGCTCTGTCTGCTGCCCATCGCGCTGACAGTCTATCCGTTCGCTCGCCAAGCGCGCGCGCGATGTCGGCCGACCGTTCCGGAACAGCGATCGCGTTGAACCGCACGACGTGAGGCAGGAGAACGGCATTCGCTACCCCATGGGGGATGCCGGCGCGGGCGCCCAGGGGATGGGAGAGAGCATGCACGGCCGCCAGGATGGTGTGGGTGAAAGCCATTCCTGCGAGTGTGCTGGCCAAAGCAACCTGGAGCAGGGCCTCCGGGTCGCCCGTCACCGAGGCGCGTCGGAGGTGATCCCCAGTAAGGCGAATGGCGCCCAGTGCCAGGCTGTCGGTTATTGGATTCACGTTGCGGTTGGTGAACGCTTCCACCGCGTGGGTCAGGGCATCCATGCCAGTCGATGCCACAAGCTGTGACGGCAGGCTCACCAGTAGCTCTGGATCGACCACAGCGATGCGCGGGAACAACAGCGTGGAGCTAACGACCATCTTCAGCTGCTTCTGCCGGTCCGTGATGATGGCCGAACGCGTTACCTCGGACCCAGTACCACACGTAGTAGGCACGGCGACAAGGGGCGGCAACGGACGCATCACTTTCCCAACCCCGAAGTAGTCGGAGATCTGACCGGGATTGCTGGCCAATACACCGATGGCTTTGGCCGTGTCGATGCTGCTGCCCCCGCCCAGGGCCACCAGGCTATCGCACTGGCCTGATCCATAGGCTCCAAAGCCCTCCTCCACGCATCCGACAGGGGGATCTGGTTCGACGCTCGAAAAGACGCGGGGATCCAGGCCGTGCGGTTGCAACGCCGCGTCTAGGCGTTCCAGGAGACCAGCCTGAACAACGCCCGCATCGGTTACGACCAGGGGCCTTCTGGCACCCGCTGCCTCCAATTCAGATCCGACAAGGTCCACGGCCCCGGCAGAGAAGATGACTTTGGTCGGTACGTGGAAGTCAACCATCTGCGCAAGCTCCTTCAATTTGGTGGGGCCAACTCCGCCAGACTGGTCGGAGCGGTCGCACACTCGTGGCGGCTTTGGCCTACAGGAGACCGGCCTGCCGCAGGAGACTCTCCGCGCTCCGTTGCGCCTGAGCTATGACCTCCCCTTCGTCCAGTGAGCGGACCCGCCGATTCTCCATAAGAACATGTCCATCCACAATCGTGGTGTCAACGTCAGAGGCTACCGCAGAGTAGACGAGGTGGGAGTACACGTTTTGAGGCACGGACAAGTGATGCGGTCTGAGGTGCGGCTTATCGAAGTCCACGAGGATCAGATCAGCCTTCTTACCCACCTCAACCGTACCTACCTCTTCGATCAGCCCCAGCGCCTCCGCTCCGCCTCGAGTCGCAAGTTGGACCACCTGCTCGGCAGGCAGCAGTGTGGGATCCATATGCACTACTTTGTGAATCAGTGCGGTCGTCTTCATCGCCTCGAAGAGGTCCAAGCGGTTGTTGCTGACCACGCTGTCCGTTCCTAGGCCCACCGTCACGCCTTGATCCAGCAGCTTAGGTACCGGACAGATGCCGGCAGTCAGCTTCATGTTGCTTGTCGGATCGTGCGCGACGGTCACACCGCGCTCCGCAAAGACCCTGATGTCCTCGTCCATCAGCCAGATGGCGTGCGCCACGAGGGTCTTGGGACCGAGAAACCCCAGGTTGTCCATGTGCACCGTCGGTGACACGCCATAGTCTCGCTGAATCTCTTCGACTTCATCCTGCGTCTCTGCGAGGTGCGTCTTCAGCAGAGCCTCTCTCTCAGCGGCGACCTCAAGAAGACCCCGCACTAGCTCTGGCGTGCAGCTGTAAGGCGCGTGAGCCGTGATTCGCATCCGGATGCGGCCCTCACCCGAACCATGGAAACGGTCGTACCAGTCAGCGGCCTCCGCCAGGATGCTCGGAATCTTTGTCTGATCACCGAAGTTCTTCTTCTCATCAGCAACATCGGCCCGCAGCCCGGACTCGTCGATCGCGGCGACCACCTGCGGAGTGAAGACGCACATCTCGCAGAACGTCGTGATGCCAGCCCGAATCATCTCCAAGCATCCGAGCAGGACGCTGTGATATGTGACTTCCTCGTCCTGAGCGTTGATGGCAGGCCAGATCTTCTCGTCAAGCCACTCATAGAGGGCCATATCGTCAGCCATACCACGCAAATAGGTGATGCAGGCATGGGTGTGGCAGTTGAACAGACCTGGCATAATCACCTTGGAGGAGGCGTCAATCACTCTCTCGGGACTGAACGACTTATCAATCTCCGGGCTGGGGCCGACCGCGACAATGCGGCCCTGATCAACGGCTACCGACCCCGGCGAGTAGAATCTCATTTCTTCGTCGACGGTGACCACACAGCCACCCTTGACAAGCAGATCCGTCGCCTTCGAAACCATACTGTGCCTCCTTAAGCAGCTAATCGCCGAGCTGGGCGTGGCTATGTTGCTGCCACCTGCGGGTGACGGGCCGAGGCCACGAGGTCATCGACGCTAAGCACATTCTCGAGGCCAAGTTGTCTGGCCAGTCGAGTGATCTGCGGAGCCTGCAGGAAAGCGGTTCGCAGCATCTCCTCATCCAGGAATACGTCGCCGGGGTGGCCATCTGCGATCTTCTGGCCCCTAGAAAGGACGACCACACGATCGCAGTACTTCGCCACGATCGCCATGTCGTGTGTGATGATGATAACCGTCTTTCCCCGCTCTCGGTTGAGCTGCCGAATAAGGTCCATGATCTCCCGGCTCTGTCGTGCATCCTGCCCGGTGGTCGGCTCATCGAAGATGATGATGGGGGGTTCCATGGCAAGCACCGAAGCGACGGCCAGTCGTTGCCGCTCTCCCTTGCTCAAAGCATAGGGGTGCTCAGACTCCTTGTGCGAGAGCCCCACCATGCCCAGGGCCTCCTCGGCCCGAGAGCCAATCTCCTCCTCCGGCAGATGCAGATTGACCAGGCCGTACCTGGCTTCCTCGTGCACCGAATTGGTGCAAATCTGGAAGTCTGGGTTCTGGAACACATAGCCAACCTCCTGCGACAGCTGTGGACACCGTTGCACCCGGATATCGATGCCATGGACCTTGATTGTTCCTCCTGTAGGTCGCAGCAGCCCGTTGAGGTGTTTGGCCAACGTCGTCTTTCCTGACCCATTCTGCCCGACGATAGCGAGCATCTCTCCCTCGCAGACAGTCAGGTCGACGCCAGCTACGGCCCTGTTCCCATCCGAGTAAACGTGTTCCAGACCCTCCACCTCAATAACGGGATGGGCCAAGTCCCGAACCTGCTCGTCTCGGCTGACCTGATCGAACGTGAATCCGCTGAGGAGCGGAAGGGCCTCCTCGATTCGCAAGGGAATCTCGGGCAGATTGAGACGGTGCGCCAGTCTAACCACCTGCGGGACAGCGACGCCCTGCCGGTCCAAGACGTGACCGTCGGCAAAGAACTCCCTCGGTGGGGCCTCACCCGTGATACGGCCGCCCTCGATGAAGATGACACGGTCGGCAATGGGCGCTGCTTCCTCCGTGTGATGGGCGACAAGGATGATGGTGATGCCCATGCGATTGAGGTCCCTAATCGCATCGAAAAGCTCCGCCTTTCCGACCGGGTCTAGTTCGGAGGTTGGTTCATCCAGAATCAGGATCCTCGGCTTCATGGCCAAGATCGAGGCCACGGCAACACGCTGCTTCTGCCCACCAGAAAGCTCGTAGGGCGGTCTGTCCAGCAGGTTCTCCACCCGCAGTAGCTGCGCCACCTCGGACAGCCGCATCTCCATCTCTTCCCTGGCTACTCCCAGATGCTCCATTCCCATGACGATCTCGTCCGCCACGCTCATGGCTACCAACTGGGTGTCGGCATCTTGAAAGACCATCCCGACCAACTCTGCCAACACGCTTGTGGGGTGACCTACGGTGGTGCGGCCCAGTACATCCACACGACCAGTGCCGGTCCCGCGATACGAATGGGGAATCAATCCGTTGAGCGTCTTACACAGCGTGCTCTTCCCTGCGCCGGAGGCGCCCATCACGAGGAGCAGCTCCCCGTCGTCCACCTGCAGGTTGATGTCCCGCAGAGCAGGCTCGTCCGTTTGATCGTACTGCCAGGTCACATCGGAGACCTGAATCACGCAATTCTCGTCCGTCGCACTCAAATGACCACCGTCCCTTCCCTCTGTGTTGGCTTGTGCATTCTCGAGTCCATCTGGCTGCTAGAGCGCGAAGTGGCCTCTTACGACTCTAAGCCAGACAACCAGGAGGGCGCCAAGTGTGGCCAGCACCATCACGGCCTTCTCCAAGGTGGACTGCTGCGCGACGAAGAACTCGACTGGCTTCCGCCCTCCCCCCACCGCCCGGCATTCCAGCGCCACACTCAAATGGTCCATCTTGTTAATCAGAGCGGCCGTGAGCGGCATGCCTACACTGGCACGCTTCCTCATCTGCGTCAACACACCTCCTTCATTGACGTCGAGACAGCGGGATTCCTGGGCCTGTTTGATGGTGTCCCAGTCCGTCGCCAAGGTGACCATCGTACGGAAGATTAGACCAACCACCATGGCCAAGGAGTAAGGCAGATGGAGACCTCGCATGCCCATCACCATCTGGCGCTGCGTCGTGGTGGCCACGAGCACCGTCGTGAGGAGCGTCATAGTAGCCAGTCGGAAGCTGATAGACAGGCCTCGCAGAACATTGCCAAGATAGATGCCCCTGGCTCCAATTGAGAATAGCACCCTGTTGCCCTCAGGGGGGACGAGAAGCGAGAACGACAACTGGGCAATGGCCATCATCCATAGAATGCCAGCGAAGAAGGTCCGGATGGTGCGCCACGGTACCCGGGCGACGAAGACCACGATGATCACGCTGACGAGCAGTGGCAGGCTAGACAGAGGATTCACGAGACAGAACGCCACCGTTGACAGGGCAAAGATGACGAGTATCTTCAGCGCCGGGTTCAGCTGGTGGATGACGGTCTTCCTGGCCGAGTAACTGAACATATCCTGGAGTACGTTCGGCAAGACAAACCTCCTTGTTCGCTTTGTACCTCGGTTACATGCGGGCTCGTCCGGTCTCGATCGATGGTGCTTGTCATTTTCGCCCGAACGGATGTCCGTCGACACTGGCCGGCACGGCCGTGCTACAGCTACACGGGCTGCAGTGTATGGAGTTGGCAGCCCTGTTCAGAACGGCTCAGATGCTAGTCCCACCATCCACGCATGTAGAACTGCGTGCGCATCACGTAGTTTGACAGACCTTTGAGCAATGGTGTCGTGATCAGGAAGATAACGATGACATCGCCCACGACATAGGACAGGATTCCGGCAGTGAACGCTACACGCCAGGGCATGACTCCGAAAGCTGCCAGAGTAGCCATGAACAGGCATCCAGGAATGATCACCGTGATCAGATTGCAGACCACCACGAAAAGAATCCAGTCCCTTCTGGTCTTCAGCCGGGGGTCCATGCCAAGCCACCTCACGGCGGCGGCAGGAAGACCGGCCTGAATAATGCTACCGGGAATGTTCGCCGCCAGGGCGATGGGGATAGGAGTGCCAGCAAAGATGGCACCAAGGCTCGTGCCGATTGTCACGCCAACGACACCCCATCCGCCGAACCAGACCGCGAACGCGGTGTAGAACCCAATCGCGATGTAGAACGCTGAGACCCCCGGCACTGCGAAGAAACTGATGATTCCGAACGCCCCAAGGATGCCTACGGTGGCAGCAACAACGACGACGATGGCTATGTGCTTGGGGCGGATTCGGAACTTGCTGCTCTCGAGTGCTTCCAACGACTCTCCCATCTTTCGGTCTCCTTTTCTGGACTCCTTGAACCAAACGCAGCAGCATTCAGCGCTGCCAACTCCCTCCATAGGCCATGCTCCTCCGTGAGCTTGGTTACTGCTGTCAAGACTCCCCCCAATGCTCAAGCCGGCACCGCACACGCCCTTCGCCGAAGGCCTGGCGCAGACATACCTTGCGAGCAGCCCCCCTTGGCTCGTGGACTCCTCGACTACGCCGAGACCAGACCGTCGGCCTGAAACACCGTTGGCTCGACGACTGGCTCCATCAACGTGTGTAGAGCCCTCGCCATCAGCGATCTTCGCCAGTCCTTCTCTCCCTGTCGCGTGCGCTCCGGATCGCCCAACACGTGGGGGATCCGCCCGGCCCTCAGGGTCCGAGCCGCGCCAACAGATACAGAAACAGGGGGCATCGCCGTGATGACGACGTTCGGGATGCCGACTCGATCCAGCTCCTTCGCAATCGTAGCACCGCTACGAGTGCCTGTTCCTCAGGTGGACGGCAGGACAGCGCCCTCCACTCCCCTACCTCTGAGAATCTCGGCAATCTCGCGACCGAACTCCTTCATGACGGCAAGATCCCCGCCATTACCCATTGTTACGTAGTAGGCGTCGTCTAGCCCACCTATGAATCCCTCCGCCTCGAACTCCCGTAGGACGTCAACACCCAGCACGCGGTCCGGATCCTCGTTGGCCCACGTGTTGTCGAAGCCCCCGTGGATTGCCTCGTGTGTCTCAGAGGTCAGGTCGTCCAGACCCTCTATGGAGTACTGCAGCCACTTGGTCGCCCTCGCCCATTCCAGCCGGTCGGGATTCCCGACGGGCACGATTCCGGCTTCCGTGACTATGGCAATCCGAGCCGTGGACAAGTCTTGAAGAGGCGGAGCTGGCGCGACCTGCTCGAACCCCTGGATCGTCAACTCCGTCTCGAAGGGCTGGTCGCCGAGCTTTGCCACCAGCATATCGACCGCACGCGCAGCCCCAGCGCGCGCATGAAAGACGTTACGCCGTTGTCCCCGGGGCAGATACCCCTCGGTGGTAGCCGGTCCAAGGCCACCCTCGGATGCTGAGGACAACAGCACCTTGACCATTTGCTCGATTGCCGCCTTCGTGCCCGAAGCTATCCGGGTGGTTGGAATAATAGGGACGATCTGGCGATAGGACTCGACGGCTGGGTTCTCAGGGAAAAGAGCCGTGACCACCGGAAGCCCGCGTTGACGCGCGATTCGCTCGCACACGGCGCCGCAGGCCATGCCGTACCGTCCCGCGTTGAAGGCGGGGCCCGCAACTACGGCATCGATCCTCTCTAAGTCAACCGCCTGCAGAATCTCATCAAGGACGGCCTCGCTGTGTCGATTGAAGTAGTTGTCTCCGCAGATCCAGGTAAGGACAACTTCTCCCCGGTCGCCAAGGGATCGATGAAGAAGCTGGCCTGGACCGACCGGCTGGCGCCTGATCTCAAGCGGTGAGTCGGCTTGATCTTCTCCTCCGATGCCGCCGAAGAATTGGTTCACGTAGTGCGCAACACGTAGAGCTTGTCCCATGATATCCTCCCTAGAAATCCAGTGCCCCCATGGTGCCTGCACCAAGCTGATTCGTAGCACAGTAGACTTGCTCAAGGGTGATTGAGAAAGGCTCCGTCGCTGGAACGTCGTATCCCACGACGATGTCCCCTCCGATCGCCCGGTCCATGGACGGCAGCTCGATCTGCCAATCCTGCGCGCCCGTGCTCACGATCGCGTCCGCCACCGGCAGCGGGTACACGAGGGGCTGATCAAATCCCTGCTCGCCGCCGTACTCAAAGGTCAAGAACGTTGTCGCGACACCAAATTCCTCGCAGTACTTGACTGTCAGCATGGCGTCAATCGCTGCGTTGCCGCCACCTTCCTGGGTAATGATGACTCCATCCGCGCCCAGAAGATGGGCCAGTTTGGCTGCGTAGTTCGCCGAACGCTCCTTGAGCATGAGGGTGTAGTTGTGGCCCTTTGCCAGGATGACGCCCAGGAAGTTAAAATCGCGCCCGTGACGTTTGTAGCATTCCTGCACCACAGGGTTGTTGCAGTGCAGGTACGTCGGGTTCTTCACACAGCCGTAGACGTAGTTCCCGCTGACCACTGCCCCGTCCATCATCTCGTTGGGATGGATGAACGTCGGCAGGAGCTCATTCGCGTCTCTGCCGTAGATGAAGGTCTGGGCATACAACCCTTGAGACTGAACCTGGTTGACGTAGACGACTCTGGGCAATGCGCCATCCACTTCGCCGAGCTCGAAAGTGTCGATGGTGGGCGGCTCCAAGTCTCGGACCGTCTCCCCCAGGTACCTGGCTGCCTGAAGCCCCACTTGACGCACGGCCGCCTCGTACTCCAGGTTCGATGTGCCCTCCGCTGCCTCCAGCACCAGCACCACGTTCCACATGCCGGAGAACAGACCGTAGTTGGCGCCAGGGCCGCTCATGTCCACGATGGCCTCTCGCGCCTGAAGCAGGCCCTCTGTTGGCCTGGGGAAGCGCGTCGACACCATGACGCTCACTCCAGTGAGCCGATGGGTCCTCCCCCGCCCACACATCTGAGCAGGGCCAAGAAAGCCCGGAAAGGAGCTCTCGCCCCCGGCGACCTTCACCCTAGGCTCGAGAGTGTCGAGAACGTGCAGAATGCGGACACTTTCGCCTGGGCGTGCCAGGCAGACCTCAGCACCCCCGACAGACTCATTCTCAAGCAGCAGTGCCTCGAGTTCCGCCCGGTTCAAGGTCAGAGTGCCGTTCTGAAGTCGCGTCTCCGAAGCGAAGCGTACCTCAGTAACGGGAAAGCTTCCTAGTTCAAGGTTCATGTTCCTGTCAGACCTCCCCCATCTGTCGTACGGGCGACTAGCGCCCGGCGTATCAGCTACCCAGCTCCAGCTGAGTCGAAACGCACCCACACGATCCGCGGTGTCGAAAGCCGCACGGTAGGGTCACAACCGGCGCCGGCCTGATGGCCCTGTTCTCGATCTGATCAATCAGGAGCCGGCTGGCCTCTCTACCAATGGCGTGGGTAGGCTGTGTGACGCAGGTAAGCCGTGGGGTCAACACCTCGGCCCAGGGCATGTTGCCGAAGCCTATGACCCCGAGATCCTCCGGGCAGCGCAGGTCGCGTCCAGCAAGGTATCTGAGAACACCCAACGTCATTAGTGCGGTCCCACACACGACGGAATCAGGGGGATTCGGCTGCTCCATCAACCTCTCCGCGGCTTCCAGCGCACCATCTATCGTATTCCTTCCAACGCCCACCAGCTCAGCCTTGTATGGGCGTCCGGCTTCCGCGAGGGCCGCCCGATAGCCGTATTCCTGATCCTCGGCCACCGAAGCGCCCAGGCCGTGCACCAGAAGCCCTACGCGCTGACAACCGCCGTCGATGAGATGCCGCGTGGCCTGGTGCGCCGCCGCTCGGTTATTTGTTATGACAGTCGGAACACCGAGGTCTGGTCGCCTCCTGGACACGACAACAAGAGGAAACCGCTGCTCAGCCAAGGATGCAAGCAGGCCGTGATCGCTCTTGGTTGGTGCAATGATCAACCCATCGATCTGCCGGCTGCGGAGCGTGACGATATGGTCCGCCTCGATCTCCGGATCCTCATAGCTGTTGCATATGATCACGTTGTGGTCGCTCTCAGCAGCCGAATCCTGGACGGCCCGCACGATCTCCGTATAGTACGGATTCTCGAGGTTCGACACGATGATACCCATCGTGCTCGTCCGCTTGGACCGCAGACCCCGCGCCACGAGGTTTGGACGGTAGTCAAGCTCCTCGGCAACCTTGAGCACTCGCTCGCTCAGCTCCTCACTGACTGGGCGCGTCCGGTTGATGACGTGGGACACCGTACCGACGGAGACCCCTGCCTTCTCCGCCACATCGGTGATTGTAGTCTGCTCTTTCTTGACGGCGCCACCGGGACTCACTATCCCACCCTCCAACGGTTGTCCGCGGGAATAAAGACTCAAACTAGGCCGGTCCGGTCCTACCGCACACGTGGATCTCTGCCAGACAACCGGGATGCACCATGCGAATCAACTCAGCCCCAGGATTGTTGTGCTCATAAACACCCTGAAAGGCAGCGTATACAGGTGAAGTCGCAGATCGTGGATTGCTCGACCATCCTTGTACTCGTCGCCGTCCACACGCTTCCCTACTCACCCTCTTCATCGAAAGGTATCCCGACTGCTGTGGGCGGTCTGGACCGACGAACGCCGGACAGAGCCAGTATCGTGGCAAGATAGGGGATCATCTGAATGAACTGGTTGGGGACGCCCCGACCTTGCAGGACCATCTGGACAGCGTCGAAGAACCCGAATATGAGGCTGGCACCGAATGCCCCGACCGGATTCCAGTGACCGAAGACATATGCTGCGATGGCTATGAAACCCCGTCCAGCAGTCATACCTCTGCCAAACAGGCGAAGCTGGCCTAGGGAGAGGTAGGCACCGCCCAGGGCAGCCAACACACCACTGATTACAACACAGGCGTAGCGAATGCGATACACGCTCACGCCTGCGGTGACTACGGCGAGGGGATGCTCTCCTGTTGCTCTGATACGGAGGCCGAACCGCGTCCGGAACATCACGAACCACGTAGCCGCTACCAGCACAAGCATCATATACACGAATGGGCTCTGATTCCCCAGTAAGGGTCCTATCACGGGGAGTCCGCTGATGATGGGCACTGCGGTCGCGCCGAGGTTCTCCACAAACGGCGAGCGAGCTTTTGTATCCCACAGAACCTGCATGAGGCTCGTCGTGACCCCCAGGGCTAGCAGGTTGATGGCCACACCTACCACGACTTGATCACACTTGAACCGAATGCTCCATACGGCCAGCAATAGAGCCGTCAGGCCACCCGCAGCCATAGCCCACGCCACGCCCACCCACGCACTCCCCGTGGCAAAGGAGCCCCACACCCCGAAGAAGGCGCCCATCAGCATCATGCCCTCAAGACCGATGTTGATAACCCCGGCTCGTTCAGATATGGCACCCCCTATGGCCGCCAGCGTAATCGGCGTCGCCATCCGAAGCGTCTGCGCCAAGAGTGCTACCACATCGATGTTAAGGTCCCACATCGCCCCCCCTCGCGTCGCTTGAGGTACAGTCCGCGGCCGGCGTGGCACCGGTTCGAACACGCTCACCCAGCTGATTGGCCATCCTGCCAAGCCTTCTGCTCGAAGGAACTCTACGGAGCCAGGCTATGGCCTGCTTGAATAGCTGGGGCGCGACAACGAAAAGAATGACCAACGCTTGGATGACGACGATGAACTCGGCCGGCACATCCGTGAACTGATCCATGTAGGTGCCACCGGCGCGCAAGATGCCAAACATCACAGCTGCCGGGACCACACCAAGCGGATTCAGCCCCGCGACGAGGGCAACGGCGATCCCATCGAAACCGTATCCGGGCGAGAAGGCTTGGATGAACCGCCGGTAGGTGCCGAGCGTCTCCCCCGCACCTCCCAGTCCAGCAATCGCGCCGCTGATAGTCATCGCTAGGATAGCCCGTCTCGCAACGGGAACCCCCTTGTGTCGAGCGGCGACAGGGTTCGACCCGATCGCCCGCACCTCGAAACCCAAGGTGGTTCTCCACAGCAGGAAGGCCACCATACCTGCTGTCAGGAGGGCAACAAACAGAGACGCCGAGGCCAAGCTATTCGGAAAGAGACGGGGCAGCTCCGCCGTTGGCGCCACGCGTGCGGTCTGCGGCATGGCACGTTCCACGGCGAAGGGATACAGCACCAGGTAGTAGGTGAAGTTCGAGATCACGTGGTTCAGCATAATTGTGGTGATAACCTCATGGGCCCCCAGGCGGGCCTTGAGGTACCCGGGCAGTAGCCCGGCCAGCCCCCCCGCCACAGCGCCACCTGCAAGCGCGAGAGGGAGGTGAAGGGCAGTTGGTAGTTGGAATGTGAAACCTATCCACGCAGCGACAAACCCGCCGATGAGCAGTTGGCCCTCCCCACCAATGTTGAACAGACCGCCCTGGAACGCGAAAACGACTGCCAGTCCGGTAAAGATGAGCGGTGTCGTGAGCAGAATCGTCTCCGGAATCCTGTTCGGGGTCAAAGACCCCTTGACTAGAGCCCCGTAGCTCTCAATCGGGGGATAGCCCGCAGCCCACATCAGGACACCACCGCACACCAGTGCGAGCAACAAAGGGCCGACGTAGGTCAGAACGAATTCTCGCAGTCGCTTCCGCCACTTGGCATAGAGCGTGGTGCGGGAACGACTCCCCTCGCGTGGAGCGCTCATCGCAGACACCCTCCGGGCAGTGCGGTTTGACAGCCTTTCGTTCGATCTACGGTCGCCGGCATTCGGCTCCCCCCATTAGGAGTCCAAGCTCCTCCTGTGTGTATGCTGCCGTTGGGCGCACCTCCACGATCCGCCCCTCATAGATGACCGCGATCCGATCACTCAGGGCCCGCAACTCATCCAGATCGGCGGATATCAGCAGCACGGCCATACCGGCGCCTCTGAGGTCGAGCAAGGTCTTATAGACGAACTCAACAGCACCAACATCCAGACCGCGCGTGGGCTGGGCTGCCAGCAAGATGCGAAGACCTTCGACTCCGAGCTCGCGCGCTAGAATCACGCGTTGCTGATTGCCCCCCGACAACTGTCCAGCACGCGTCTTCCCATCTGCAGGCTCGATGCGGTAGCGCCCGATCAGATCCGCGGAGTACGTGCTCAGCACTGACCGGCGGAGTACCGATGCTCGAGAAAACGGGGGCCTGGTGTGCACCCCGAGGACAAGGTTCTCCTCAAGGGTGAACTCCAGGATGAGGCCTTGGCTCTGCCGATCCTCCGGCACGTGGGCGAGACCGAGCGCCATTCGCGCCGCAACCCCCTTGCCGGCGGTCTCCCTACCATCCAGCAGGATGCGCCCCTTCGAGGGCTTCGACAACCCGATGATGACCTCCGCAAGAGCCCGTTGCCCATTGCCCTCCACACCGGCTATCCCCAGAATCTCTCCACGGGCCAGGGATAGATCGAGCCCTTTCAGCCTCTCTGTGCCTCGCAGGTTCTTCGCGTGAACCCCATCGAGCCTTAGCACCTCGCCCCTGCGCGCTCCATCCTCCTCCTTGTTGACCCTCAGCACCACGTCACGGCCAACCATCATGTTGGCCAGCTCCTTGGGACTCGTCTCCGATCTCTCCACGGTGCCAACAACCTTGCCTTTCCGCAAGACCGTGACTCGATCCGAGATCTCCATGGTTTCATTCAGTTTGTGCGTGATGAAAATGATGGTCTTACCGTTCTCTCGTAGGAACCGCATCACGCGGAACAGCTCTTCCACCTCTTGAGGAGTCAGAACCGCTGTCGGCTCGTCCAGGATCAGCAGCTCGGCTCCCCGGAAGAGCGCTTTCACGATCTCTACGCGCTGCTTCTCGCAGACAGACAGGTCTTCGGCACGAGCCGTGGCATCTACTGGAAGGCCGTAAGTGCTGGATATCTCCTGCACTCGAGCGACAGCTGACCGGGTGTCAAGCACGCCTAGACGGGCTGGCTCGCGACCCAACACGACGTTGTCCGTCACGGTCAAGGTGTCCACCAGCATAAAGTGCTGATGAACCATGGTGATGCCGAGTCGAATGGCGTCCAGCGGAGAATCTATAGCGACTGGCTCACCGCGCAGGAAGACCTCTCCCGAATCAGGCCTGTAGAGGCCGTAGAGGATGTTCATCAGAGTAGTCTTCCCCGCCCCATTCTCGCCCAGCAAGGCATGGATCTCTCCACCTCGTACCGAGAAATCAATGCCATCGTTGGCCACGACGGCCGGGAACCTCTTCGTGATGCCCGACATGGAGACCACGTCATTCATCAACAGACTCCATCCACCTGTGCCGATCTCCTAGAACAACGAACTTAGTGGAAGAAGCGGCAGCGATCCGGGATCTCGAGACAGATCGCTGCCGCGCTCTGATCTCAGCCGTTTTTCAGGCTGCCTGTCCGCCCTCCCACCCCGCTAGCCTGAGAGAGACCCCAGGAACGCCTCCAGCTCCTCGTCGGTCTGAGGCGGCACGATCTCGCCGGAGATGATCTGATCCTTGGCATCCTGCACCAGCTCCAGGTACTCCGCAGGGACAGGGATGTTCGTCCCCTCAGTGGTGATGTCGTGACCGCCTTCCTTGATGCCCAGGGTGTACACGTCGCCTTCGAACTCACCCTTGACTGCAGACTCGGTGGCTACATAGATCGCGTTGTCTACCAGCTTGAGGAAGCTGGCCATGATGTGATCGGGATCCAGCGGGTTCTGGTTGACGTCGGTGCCAAAGGCGTACAGGTCCTCGGTCTTCGCTGCCTCGAAGACACCAAGACCAGATCCTCCAGCCACGTGCCAGATGATGTCCGCGCCCTGACCGTATTGGCTTAGCGCTATCTCATTCGCCTTGGAAGGATCGTTCCACGCACCCGCCTCCCCAAATAGGACCTCTACTTCTGGGTCCGCCCACTTGGCACCGGCCACGAAGCCCGTGTAGCACTCGTGGATGCTCGGCACGTCGACGGCAACCACGACGCCTACGGTCTTGTCGTCGTTGAAGTTGCCAAGATCGGTGCGCGTCGTCATCTTGGCGGCCAGCACGCCGAGTAGGAAGGCTGGCTCGCGGTGCCGGAAAGTGTACGCGGCCACATTTGGCAGGTCCACCACCTCGTCGATCAGCACAAACCACTGATCAGGGAAGTCCTCCGCCACAGCAGCAACAGCATCTCGGTGCTCGTAGCCGAGGCCGACGTCGACCAGATACTTGCCAGACCGAGCGTTTTCCCTATGTATTGACTCGAGATCCGCCATGCTCTTTGGCTCGGTCACACTGGGCTCAAGACCGAAGTCCTCTCCAGCCCACTGCGTCCCACTCCAGCCCATATCGTTGAAGCTGTTGTCGCCTAGGCCTCCCAGTCCGGTCACCAAGGCTATCGCCTCCCTCTCTTCTGGCGCCGGTGCCTGCTGGCAACACGTCAGCGTAAACAGAGCCAGCACCAGAACCAACAAACCAACAATCCGCTTCATCGCTACTCTCCCTCCTCCTGCCATGCTATCCAGTTGGCATAATCCGGGTGTTCGGCTGCACTGAACCGTGAAGAAGACAACCCAATCTCCTGTGATACCACCCCCTTCCTGAGGATTCTTGCTCGTGCCGACTGCGGACTCGCTGGTACGCCATCTACCGTTCTGCCGTCTGACCTCCATCGACAGTCAGCGCGTGGCCTGTGATGAACGAAGCGTCGCTAGACGCGAGGAAGAGCACAGCCGCGGCGATTTCCCGGGGCTTCGCCATTCGCCCTATGGGGAAGCTCTCTGCCACCTCCTGTAGGGCCTCCTGGCTGCGATTCCCGCACATCATCTCAGTCTCCGTGGGCCCGGGGCAGACGCAGTTGACCCTGATGCCGTGGCGAGCATAGTCGAGCGTCATGGCTTTGGTCAGCATGGTCACGCCGGCTTTCGAGGCACAGTAGGCAGCCTGCTCCGCAAATGCCCCGTGTAGCCCGACCACCGACGACGCGTTGATGATGGTACCCCGTCCCCGGGAGATCATGTGAGGGAGGACATGTTTGGAGCAAAGATAGACACCCTTGAGGTTGACCGCCATCACGCGATCCCAGTCCTCTTCCTCGGTGTCAGTCAGGCTGGCACGGAGAAGGACGCCCGCACAGTTGAAGAGGATATCGATCTGCCCGTACACATCCAGGGCCGTTTCTACCATGCGGCCAACCTGCTCGCTATTGGACACGTCAGTGCGCACGAAGGTCGCCTCACCACCCGCCTGGCGAATGGCCTCCACAGTAGCCTCCCCACATCTCTCGTCCACCTCGGCGATCACCACCGCGGCACCCTCCGCAGCAAATTGCTCCGCTGTCGCCCGGCCGATTCCACGGCCTGACCCAGTAACGATGGCTACCTTGCCACCAAATCTCATCTTGATCTCCTTAGTGCTTCTGCAGGAGAAGATAGGGCGATTCCAGTAGGTCGCGTATCTCCTGGAGAAACTGCGCCCCCAGGAAGCCATCTAGAACTCTGTGGTCAGCTGCGAGGGTCAGATTCGCCATTGGCACCAGCTCGACGCCGCCACCCGCCCCCATTGCTGGCCTTTCTACTACCCGTCCTACACCGAGAATAGCGCTCTGTGGTGGATTTATGATCGGGATGAAGGTGTCGACCCCAAACATGCCCAGGTTGGTGAGAGTGAACGTCCCCCCAGATAGGTCAT
>JASFVG010000015.1:0-23225 GCA_050049955.1 Anaerolineae bacterium
CCGGAGCCCGCGAGTCCACGGAGGCCCGCATCATCGACAAGGCATCGCGCCACAAACGTCGGAGGTCTCTCGCTGGCACGATGTGTCCTTTCGTGTGATAATGATGGCCGATAATGATGGCCGATAGTGATGGGCGATAATGATGGCCGACAGTGATGCGTGGTAATGATGCTCACTGCGGGCGGCTGGCCGAGTGGTCCGTCTGGTAGCCTACCAAGGGTGGATTGATGAGCGAAGAGGGCGTTGCAGAGCAGGTGAAGGAGCGCCAACGGAAGCGACGCATGCCACGGGGACGGGTGACGGTGTTCCCGAACTGGTGCAAGGGCTGCAATCTGTGCGTCGAGTTCTGCCCTGGACACGTGCTGGACCAGGGTGAGGATGGACGGGTCATCGTCGCTCACCCTGAGAACTGCATTGCCTGCCATTCCTGTGAGCTGCGCTGCCCGGACTTCGCCATTTTCGTGCAAGAGATCTCGTACGAGGAGCGAGAGGCCGAGACTGCATCCCTGGAGGAGGCGGAATGACAGTCAGATTGATGCAAGGGGACGAAGCCTGCGCAGAAGGGGCTATCGCTGCCGGGTGCTGCTTCTTCGCCGGCTACCCCATCACACCGGCCACCGAGATCGCCGAGGTCCTTTCGCGGCGGCTGCCCCAGGAGGGGGGTAAGTTCATCCAGATGGAGGACGAGATCGCGTCGATTGCGGCGGTCATCGGTGCGTCCGTGGGAGGTGCAAAGGCGATGACCGCCACCTCCGGCCCCGGCTTCAGCCTGATGCAGGAGAACCTGGGCTACGCAGCGATGGCCGAGATCCCCTGCGTGATCGTCGACGTGCAGCGGCTGGGTCCGTCGACGGGTCGTCCGACGAGCCCCTCACAGGGCGACGTGATGCAAGCCCGCTGGGGCACGCACGGGGATCACCCCATCATCGCCCTCTCTCCTTCTTCAGTTCGCGAGTCCTTCGAGCTGACGGTGCGGGCCTTTAATTTCGCAGAACGATACCGCACGCCGGTGATCATCCTGATGGACGAGCTGGTCGGCCATATGCGCGAGCGTATCGAGCTGCCGGAGCCGGACTCGCTGGAGGTGGTCACTCGGCAGGAGACCAGGGTGCCGCCGGAGTGGTACAAGCCCTTCGAGAACTTCCCCGAGGGATCGAACGTGAATGTGCCGGCCCTGGTGGCCTTTGGCGAGGGGTATCGCTACCATATCACGGGACTCCATCACGACGAGCTAGGGTACCCAACGAACCGTCCGGAGGAGATCCAGCCGTGGCTGGACCGGATCTTCCGAAAGATCGAGCGCAGCCTGTCCGACATCCTGCTGTACGAATCGGACGGGGTTGAGGACGCCGACACCCTCGTGATCGCCTATGGCGCTACGGCCCGCTCGGCCCTTCACGCGGTCGCGAGAGCCCGGGAGCGCGGTCGGCGCGTTGGGTTCCTGAAGCTTCAGACCCTATGGCCCTTCCCCGAAGAGGTGATCGTCCATGCCACCTCGCGGCTTCATCACGTGGTGGTGCCAGAGCTCAACCGCGGGCAGCTGGTGCTGGAGGTGGAGCGGGTCGTGGGGCGGCACAAGGTGACAAGGGTCAACCGAGCCGATGGCGAGATGATACGGCCCAATGAGATCGTGGCCGCCATTGAGGAGCTGGAAGGAGCCGCATGAGGCAGCAGAGCGAATCACGGGTCCATCAGAGCTATCTGCGCCACAGCAAGAAGTTTCCCAACGTGTGGTGCGCCGGGTGCGGCATAGGTATCGTGCTTGGGGCGATCATCAGGGCGGTCGACGGCCTGGGGCTGGACAAGAACGACGTGGCAATGATCTCGGGTATTGGCTGCACCGGCCGGATGCCGGTGTACGTCGACTTCAACACCATGCACACCACCCACGGGCGGGCCATCGCGTTTGCTACAGGCCTTAAGATGGTCAAGCCGCAGATGAAGGTGATCGTGGTGATGGGCGACGGCGACGCGCTGGCCATCGGCGGGAACCATTTCATCCACGCTGCTCGCCGCAACGTCGGGTTGACGTCGATCGTGGTGAACAACTCGACGTACGGCATGACGGGTGGTCAGCACTCGCCCACCACGCCCAGCGGCGTCAATACGGCCACCACACCCTACGGACACATCGAGCAGCAGTTCCCCATCGCGGAGCTGGCCGTGACGGCAGGGGCTTCTTTCGTGGCCCGCAGCACCGTCTACCATATCCGGGAGCTCGAGCGATACATCGCGCAGGCGATCGCAAAGGAGGGCTTTTCCCTCGTAGAGGCGCTCAGCTATTGTCACACGACGCTGGGCCGGATCAATCGCTGGGGCACGGCGGCTGATATGATGAGACGGCTGAAGGAGCAGAGTGTGACCATCAAGCAGGCTGAGGGCATCGACGCGGATGAGAGGAAGGGCCGGATCGTGCGGGGCATCTTCGCCGATCGCGACATCACGGAGTACACTCAGCTCTACGACCAAATCATCGCCCAGGCACAGGCGGAGGTAGCCTGATGGCGAGGCGCTACGAGGTCCGACTGGCCGGCACGGGCGGGCAGGGCGCGATCCTGGCAGGGATCATCCTGGCAGAGGCGGCGATCCGCGACGGCAAGAACGTGGTGCAGACGCAGTCGTACGGACCGGAGGCCCGGGGTGGGGCAAGCCGATCCGAGGTCGTGATCTCAGAGGGCGCCATCCATTTCCCCAAGGTGCTTGAGCCGGACATCACGGTCTGCATGAGCCAGGAGGCGTGCGATCGCTACAGCGGCCAGACCCGCAAGGGTGGTTTGCTGGTCCTGGATGAGGACCACGTGAGCCGCGCTCCCACGATCCGCGCGGTGCGCGTGCCGCTGACGTCCCTGGCGCGGGATGTCACCGGGCGGGCCATCACGGCGAACGTGGTAGGGCTCGGTCTGCTGGGCGGGCTGACCGGCATCGTGTCGCGGGCATCGCTGGAGGCCGCTGTCGGCGCGCGCGCGCCCCACAACACGGAGAGGCTTAACCTCGAAGCGCTGGCGGCTGGGTACGACGCAGCCGATCGGCTCAAGGACGGGTCGCGGTCGTAAGGCGCCGCGCGTCAGCCGGTCCCTTGCAGGACCGGCACCGAACATCCCCGAGCATCCCTGCGCGTTCCCTCAATGACCGGTTCGGGCGTCTCGCGCCGCTCGCAACTGGTGGGTGCAGCGTGCGAGCGCCCCGGGGCTGGTCGGAGAGCCTATGTTTTGCTCAGGGCATGCCTTTGCGGTATAATCGAGCTTTCAGTGAAAGGCATGAGTGATGGGCATGAGCGACTGAAGTCGCTACTACGATGGGTGAAGGACTGAAGTCCCTACTACTATGGCCAAAGGGCTAGCTAGATCGATTCGAGACAGTCTGGCACGGACGCGGAACGCGGTCTTCAGCCGCGTCGCCGGGGTACTGGGTGCCAGCGAGGTGAGCGGCGAGACGTGGGATGACCTGGAAGAGCTGCTGATCAGCGCGGACCTGGGCGTTGGCACGACCGTCTACCTGGTCGACACCCTTCGGAAACGAGCGCGTGACGAGGCTATCCTGCAGGCCGAGGGGCTGCAAATGGCGCTCCGCGAGGAACTCCGGGCGCTGCTTCCCGATGCTCCGCCGCTCGAACTGGGACGTGGTGGGCCGGATGTGGTCCTCATCGTAGGCGTCAATGGATCAGGCAAGACGACGAGTATCGCGAAGCTGGCGAATCATTGGCAGAAAGACGGTCGCAGCGTGTTGCTGGTCGCCGCTGACACGTATCGGGCGGCGGCTGTGGAGCAGCTGGACATCTGGGCCGAGCGCGCCGGCGTCGACATCGTGCGGGGGCCGGAGGGCGGCGATCCCGGGGCGGTCGTTTTCGATGGATTGCAGGCCGCGAGCGCTCGGGGGCACGACCTGGTGATTATCGACACCGCCGGGCGGCTGCACACGCAGTACAACCTGATGTCGGAACTGCGCAAGGTGCGCAGGGTGGCGGAGCGGAGCGTGCAGGGCGCGCCGCAGGAGACGTTGCTGGTGCTCGACGCCACAACGGGCCAGAATGCCCTGTCGCAGGCCCGGCACTTCCAGGAGGCGGTCGAGGTTACCGGAGTCGTGCTGGCCAAGCTCGATAGCTCGGCACGGGGGGGCATGGTGTTTGCCATCGCCCGGGAGCTGGGCCTGCCCGTCCGTTTCGTGGGCACAGGTGAGGGGCTTGAGGACCTGGCGCCCTTCAACCCCGACGCCTTCTTAGGAGGCCTGTTCGCTTAGGCGTCCACGACGGGGAGCGTGGAGCGGCTTCGAGCTCTGCCTGGAACAAACCAACCGGCCGGCGTGGAACTCGAGGTGATTGATCCGGGTGGACGTCCGAGCCGCCCGCTGCTCGCACGCTGATTTGACAGCCAAAGGAGCCTGGATGGAGGAATTGCTGGAGCGTCTGTCGACGCTGAAGGAGAAACTGGAGACCATACGGGGGCATCTTTGACCTAGCGGCCAAGGAGGCAGAGATTGCCCGGCTCGAGAAGCGAGCCAGCGCCCCCGATTTCTGGGATTTGCCGGAGACGGCTCAGAAGGCGATGCGGCGTCTCTCCAGTCTGAAGGAGGAAGTATCCCGCTGGAACTCGCTGGCGCAGCGGGTCAATGACACGGCCGATTTCGCGGCGCTGGGCGACGAGAGCCTGTACGACGAGCTGGAGACGGAGACAAAGGCCCTGGAACAGGAGATAGAGCGGCTTGAGTTCCTGCTGCTGTTTTCCGGGCCAAGGGACAGGGAGAGCGCCATCCTCTCACTCCACGCTGGCGCCGGCGGCACGGACGCCGCAGACTGGACAGAGATGCTGCTGCGCATGTACCTCCGATGGGCGGAGCGCCATGACTACAAGACTGAGATCGTCGATCGGCTCCACGGAGATGAGGCAGGCATCAAGCGTGTTACGCTGACCGTCTCCGGGCCGTATGCCTACGGCAACCTGCGATCCGAGCGCGGCGTCCATCGTTTGGTGAGGCTTTCGCCCTTTGACGCGGCGCATCGACGGCACACCTCGTTCACGCTGGCGGAGGTGTGGCCGGATATCGCCGAGGACATCGCGGTGACCATCGACCCAAGCGATCTGGAGATCGAGACGTTTCGCGCTTCGTCAGCCGGTGGGCAACATATGCAGAAGAACGAGACGGCCGTGCGTATCAGGCACATCCCTACCGATATCACCGTGTCGTGCCAAAACGAGCGGTCTCAGATCCAGAATAAGGAGACGGCGCTGCGCGTCCTGAGAGCTCGGTTAACCCAGCTCGAAGAGGAGCGGCAGCGGGAGGAAATCGACGAACTGAAGGGTGAACACGTGGACGCTGGCTGGGGCAACCAGATCCGCTCCTATGTGTTGCACCCGTACCAGATGGTGAAGGATCACCGCACTGACTACGAGAGTGGCAACGCGGACGGCGTATTGGACGGTCAGTTGGATGGGTTCATGGAGGCCTATCTGCGCTCCCGTATGGGGTCGAACTAGCGAGCGCGGGGCAGCAGTGTCAATGGGCGTGCGACCATCCCGAGGCCACCGCGTGGGTGGTGTCTGACCGAGAGCTCCCGTTCGCGGGTTTCGCCCTGTTATCCATCGAGAACTGGAGGCATCGATGAGCACCAAGAGCAGGAAGCCGGGAGGGTCCAACCCAGCGCCTAAGCACCCAAGAGCGCATCCGAGTGGCGCGAGGGCGCGAAAGCCAGTCAGCGAGGAAACCCAGGCCAAGCTGGACGACCTGCAGGACCAGCTAGGGGATCTCCAGGAATCGCTGCTCCTGACGGAAGTCAAGAACGACATGGAGGAGCTTCAGACCACGTTGTCCCTGCTTCCCGGGAAGATCGAGAGACTCCGCAACCGAGGGTATGTCTTCCGGAGTTTCCTCGAGAAGAAGGCGGGTGTCCTGGCAGAACAGTGGGAGGACGCAGAGGCTCGGATTCACCGCGAGGTCATCCGACGGACGCGCGAGCTGGAGCAGGAGTCGGAGGCGTCCGAAGAGGCGCTGCGCCTGGCGATGGGGGGCGTGTCGACGCGCGTCGCGCGGGCCGAGAGCAGCATACAGGCGCTGGAGCAGAAGGTGGAGGCGGCGCAGTCATCCGTTCAGGCGATGTATGCCACGCTAGAACAGAACGCGAGGCAGACGCAGTCTCAAATCGAGGAGATCGAGCGATTGCTCGAGCAACTGGATGAGGCCAGTTTCCAGCTCTATCCAGCCGAGGACGCTGTGTCGTCGTGCAAGGCCCAGCTCATGGAGACCGATAAGGACGGCCCGGAGGGGTTGCTGTACCTGACGGACGAACGCCTGATCTTCGAGCAGAAGGAGAAGAAGGCGACCAAGAAGGTGCTCTTCATTGCGACGGAGAAGGAGGAGATCCAGCAGCTTGTCTTCGCGGTGCCGATCGGGCAGATCGAGGAGGTCAAGGCGAGCCAGAAGGGGTTCATGGGGCGGAAGGAGATGCTCGAGCTGCTCTTCACGCCGGAGGCCGATCTCAGCGGCGCCACGCTACGCCTGCGCGGGGCGGACAACGAGGATTGGGCCGGACTGATCGGCCGCGTCAAGTCTGGAGAGATCGCCAGGGAGCGCTCGCGACCCAAGGATGAAGCGGTGCTGGAGGCGGCCCGGGCTACACCTACCAAGTGTACTACCTGTGGGGCAGCCCTGGACGTCGCGATCGTACGCGGTATGCGGGAGATTACCTGCGAGTACTGCGGTTCGGTGGTTCGACTCTAGCCAGATCGAGGAGGAAGCCATGTCTGAGGAGCTGGTCGGCGAGGTTAGCCACTGGTTCGGCAAGATCAAGGTCGCGGGCATCACACTGAGCGGGGACCTGAACGTGGGCGACCGGATCCACATTGTGGGCCACACCACGGATTTCGAGCAGGATGTCGGTTCGATGCAGATCGACAACGCGAATGTGACCGAGGCCCACGCTGGCGACGAGATTGGGGTGAAGCTGGCGTCGAGAGCACGGCCGGGCGATAGCGTCTTCAAGCTCGGCTAGCCGCGCCACGCAGCGCATGAACAACGTGCTGCAACAGGTCCAGGAGACGATCAGGGTCCATGGGTTGATCGATCCTGGAGACCGCGTGGTCGCCGGTTTCTCCGGCGGCCCTGACTCGCTCTGCTTGCTTCACGTCCTCAAGTGTCTGGGCCCAAACTACGGACTGCACCTTCACGTTGCTCACCTCAACCATGGTGCAAGGGGCCAGGCGGCGGACGCTGATGCGGCGTTCGCGAAGCGGACGGCCGTCGCCTGGGATCTGCCGGTGACCGTTGCCGAACGTGACGTGCCCCGGCTGGCGGCTGACCATGGCCTGGCGTTTGAAGAAGCGGCCCGTCGCGTGCGCTACACGTTCCTGGCCGAGGTGGCGGAGGAGGTCGGAGCTGCGAAGATCGCTGTGGGGCACAACGCCGACGACCAGGCTGAGACCGTCTTGATGCATCTGCTGCGCGGTTCCGGCCCAGCGGGCCTGCGCGGTATGCTGCCCCTCACACCCGTCGGCGACTACCGGCTGCTGGAGGCCTTGAAGGACATCGGGAAAGGAGTCCCGGAGCGGGTGGGGAGGGGCAGTCGACGACTGGATGCCGGCCCTGGAAAGCCCCGAGCATTCAGCACGCCGGCGGCCGGATTGGGGGAGGGACCCCTGAGTATTATTAGGCCTCTCTTGGAGGTGCCGCGCTCGGACATTGAGCGGTACTGCGTTGAGAACAACCTGGAGCCCCGCTTCGACCGCTCCAACCTGGACACGACCTACTTCCGGAACCGCCTGCGCCACGAGCTCATGCCGGTACTCGAGACCTACAACCCGAACATCCGCGAGCGGCTGTGCCATACGGCAACCGTCGTCGCGGCGGAGTATGACTTACTGGTGCGAGGGCGACAGGAGGCGTGGGACCGTGTCCTGCAGGAGGAGCGTGAGGATGCGGTTGTCTTCGAGCGGGCCGCGTGGCAGGGTCTGCCTGTGGCCCTGCAGCGGTCAACGCTGCGGGAGGCGGCCTTTCGAGTGCGGCGGACGCTGCGGGACGTGACCTTCGTCCACGTGGAGAACGCGCGCCGGATCGCGCTGAACGGGGAGACCGGCCAACAGGCGACACTGCCGATGGGCCTGGCACTCCGCGTGGGCTACGATATGCTTACTCTGGGGGAGGCGGGCGCGGCTGGCCCGCCGCCGGACGAGCCTCTGCTGTGGAGCGATCGTCCGCTGACCGTCCCAGTACCGGGGATCGTGCCCCTGCCCGAGTCCGACTGGCACCTGGAGGCCAACGTTCTGAAGAGCTGGAACATGGAAAAGGTGGTCGCGCCCGATCATCCGTGGACGGCGTACCTGGACGCGGATTCGCTCGTCCAGCCGGTCCGGCTGCGGACTCGCCATGCTGGGGACCGTTTTCGTCCCCAGGGGATGGACGGACACATCGTGAAGCTGAGCGACCTGATGGTGAATCTCAAGATCCCGGCGGTCTGGCGCGATCACGTGCCCTTGCTGGTGGCAAGCGACGACGTCGTCTGGCTGTGCGGGCACCGCATTGCGCACAACGTCGTCGTCGGGCCGCACACGCAGCGCGTGGCCCGTTTCCAATTCAGACGCGTGTCGGGCCTGTCCGAGGCAGGTCCAACGCTGTAGCTGCCCGTATCCAGAGCACGCGACTAGTAAGCCCTGCGCGACCTACTCGGCAGGGCCATCCCGATTGAGATCTCGACTACGTTCGGTGGGCGTCTCCCGAGGAAACGAGGGGCCTGCCTGAGGAGGCAGTATGCTAAACGATCGAGCGCGCATCATCCTTTTCTGGCTGACGATTGGTCTGATGGTGGTCGTGGCAGTTCTGGCAGGCGTGACGATCCTTCGGGCATGCGGTGGCCTGCCGATACGCAGGGGCGCGCCGCTCTCGATCACCCCGCCGGAGATCAGCCTCTGCCCGGGCGATCAGCAGCAGTTCGCTGTCGAAGGCGATCTTGAGGTACTCTGGGAGGCCTCTGGCGGTACCATCGGTGGAGAGGGGGTGTACACCGCCGGCGAAACGCCCGGAGATTTCATGGTCACCGCCGCGGGAGACGGGTCCCGGCAGCCCGCTGGTGCCATTGTCCATATCGTCGCCTGCACACCCACGCCTACTGCCACACCTGCTCCGACGGCCGTTCCAACGGTTGTTGCGACGGCTACGGAAGAGGCGGAGGCTGCGCCATCGGCCACGCCGACGATCGATGGGGATCCTCAGGGCGACATCGGCGCCTACGAGACGGGGGAGGCCGTCGAGGCCGTGCCGGCAGGGATTGATGTCCGCGCTGCGAGCGTCAGCCCCGACCTGACGCTGGCTCTCCAGCCCACGGACGACATACCTGAGGAGATCGCTGGGTGGAGCGAGGAAGGCGAGGCTCTCTTCTGGATCTCGCTGTACGATGCTGTTCCGGATGCGCCACCGGGGTACATCAACTGGCTGTTCGTGCTCGATGTGGACGGGAACACCGAGACTGGACGCCCCGCCGGAAGCCGGCGCATCAATCCCGATCTCGGTGACGAGTTGGCGGTGGGTGTCAGCTACAACGCGAACACGGGGGCGTTCGAGCCCTACTCTCTGGTCTGGGACGGGGAGGCCGAAGCGTGGGACACGGGTCCGGAGGTGCGCTACACGTTTGGGGAATCGCGGACGGCCGTCGGGCTGGCGCTCTCGCTGGAGGGCCTGGCGACGGCACTGTCGGAGACGAGCGGGTTGACGCTTACGGCAGAGAGCGTGGTAGGGCGTGCGGCGGCGGAGAGCTACACCTCCGCCGGGGAACGGGTGATCGACTTCTACCCAGAGCTGCCCGAGTAGCCTGCGTTGCCGTCGTCTCGAGCGAGCGCAGAGAGCCGAGGGATCTCGTGCCCGGCAGGAACGAGATCCCTTGTTTCGGCAAGCTCATCCAATGGTGAGCCGCTCACCACAGGCGACTGCGCTACTAAGGAACTCGTCATTTCGAGGAGCCTGCCCTGAGCGGAGTCGAAGGGACCGCAGGGAGTCGAGAAACCTCGCTTGTCGCGACCCGGAGATTCCTTGGTTCGACTATGCTCACCACAGGCCGCTTCGCTCCGGTCGGAATGACGGCCAGGTTGGGGGGCCCGGCTCTGCCGGGCCGGGCCGAAGAGTTGCTGGACTCTGAGTGGTGCGCCCGCGCACCATGGATTTCCTCGGGATGACGGCATTGGACTCTCGGCTGGCGAGGTTGTCGCGAGAGCTTGAGTCGCTCTAGCCTGGCGCAGCGCCATCTGCGCCAGGCCTGTGCATCGGTGCATTGCCTGTAGGTCTTCAAGCCCATCCATGCTGGCCCCGTTTCCCCGGGTTGAGCTTGCTGGAGCACGCCTGGCATTCCCCCCCACTCATGGTGAGGTCCGGGTCAGCAGCGTCTGACGCGGGTAGCGCGGTCGGCGACGGCCGTAGGTTCCAGGTGTAGGTGGTCCCCTCAAGACCCCGCGAGAGGTTCTAATTCGCTGGAGGGGACGGTGGGCTACGGATTGCTCGCGATTGCCGGGACGCTGCGGGCGTCGCTAGCTCCGGCGAAGCACTCGCTCAGGAGTTGGGGTCCTCGGCAGTGCTTCACCACGGGTTGGGGGCGGCTCCGAACAGGGTAGGACGGATGACGTAGTCCATTCGTACAACATTCCTCGTAGACTGCGTGCAACTGGTGTGGAGAAGGACCGCCTCGCAGGCGGTCCTTTTCTCGTATCTGGTGTCCTCATTTCCTCTGATGACGCGGCAGGGCGGCTCTGGTAGACTGGAAGGTACAGGCACACTGGATCACGCTCGTCGAGCGGGTTCAAGCCAAGATGGCCGTTTGAACGCCGTCCTCATCCAAGATGTATACCATGGGGATCGGACGGCACGTGTTTCCGTGTCTGTTTGAGGGGGAATGGCGCCAGTCCCCGGGGTCCGTGCCACTCGCGCGTCGGCGCGGGAGGACAGACCCCAAGGCCGAGCGGGTAGGACAGGGGGAGCAGAAGAGCTTTGCGCAGGTACGGACAACAGACCAAGGCCCTGTGCCTGTTGGCAGCAACGGCATGGCTGCTCCCTGCGACAAGCAGTGCGGCCGTGCTCCAGTCGGTGCTGAAGCCGGACACAGCCCCCGCTTCCCGCATGCCCGCACCAAGCCGGTTCGAGGAGACGACGCTGAAGGTCACGGGTGGGCGCGCGGGGCGATCCTTCCCGTTCAATGCCCAGGGCGGACAGCCAGGACCCGCGAGCCAGGTCGCGTTTGAACACCTCTCGGTGGAGCATGGGCTTTCGCAAAGCTCAGTGAATTGTGTTCTCCAGGACAGTAGAGGTTTTATGTGGTTCGGCACAAACGATGGGCTCAACCGGTACGATGGATATGAGTTCGTCGTCTACCACGCGGATCCTGAGGGTGATGGCGGCTTGAGCCACGATGCGGTGACCTCGCTGGTTGAGGGCGAAGCAGATGAGCTTTGGATCGGGACGCGTGGCGGGCTCGATCGGTTGGACCTTGAGACGGGGCACTTCGAGCACCATAGGTCCAATGAGGACGATCCCCACAGTCTGATCGACGACGAGATCCTAGCTCTCTACCAGGACAGAGAACAGACGCTATGGGTGGGGACTGCGAGCGGTCTGGACCGTTTCGATCGGCAGGCCGGGCACTTTGTCCACTACCGCTCCGAGCCCGACGATCCGAGGAGTCTTCCGGACAACCGGGTCATGTCGATCCACGAGGATAGCTTCGGGATCCTTTGGGTCGGGACCTGGAGTGGCTTGGCCCGCCGGGATCCAGGAGTAAGTGGGTTCAAGACCTATCGACTCGCACCCGAGGATGTGACGCACCTGGGACACAATGCCGTGCAGACGATTGTGGAGGACAGCGGCGGAACGCTGTGGGTCGGAACCGGTGGAAGCGGCTTCTACCGCTTCCACCGGGAGCGGGAGCAGTTTAGCCAGCTGCTGGTTGATCCGGCGGATGTGGGTGGTTTCGCGCACAACGACGTTCGGTCGATCTGTGAGGACCAGGCAGGGCGGCTCTGGCTCGGGACGGACGGGGGTGGGCTTCACCAGCTGGACCGCGATGGGCAGCGGCTCGTCCCCTACCAGAAGGACCCGCACGACACGAGAAGCTTGAGCAGCAATTATGTGAACGCCGTCTACGAGAGCCGACACGGCGTCCTTTGGATCGGCACTTCGGGCGGAGGCATCAGCAAGCTCGATCGGGACAGGCAGAAGTTCACCCTGTATCAGGCTGACCCGTCTGAGCCGGACAGCCTGAGTCACAACCGCGTGCTGGCGCTCTGCGACGATGGTGAGGGCGGCCTGTGGGTTGGGATGGACGGCGGAGGCCTGGATCGTCTCGATCGGGCGAGCGGGAAGTTCACGCACTACACCCACGATCCCGACGATTCCTCCAGCTTGAGCAACAACTGCGTGACCGCCATCCACCAGGGGGAAGATGGGGATCTGTGGGTCGGCACGTGGGGCAGCGGCATAGCGAGGTTCGATCGTGAGACGGGGCGGTTCGTTCACTATCAGGCCGACCCCTTTGATCCCCATAGCTTGAGCAACAACCTGGTCCATGCGGTCTTCGAGGATCACGAGGGGATTGTCTGGGTGGGGACGGACGCCGGTCTGGACCGGTATGATCCGGCGGTGGACCGGTTCGTCAAGTACGTGGGGACCGGAGGCGCGTTCCGAGCCATCCTCGAGGATCCGAGCCAGGATCTGTGGTTTGCCACGGACGACGGGTTGGCCCTGTTTGATCGAGAGCGTGGGCGCATGGTCCGGTTTCGCGACGAATCTGGCATGCTGACCGGCCCGAGCGACAACACGGTGAACGCCGTCCATCTGGATCGATCTGGCGTGGTTTGGATAGGGACCCAGAGCGGACTGTCCCGGTTCGATCTCGATGCGGCGACCTACAAGCACTACGGGGAATCGGATGGGCTGGCTGATAATGTGGTTCAGGCCATCCTACAGGATGATGAGGGCGATCTGTGGGTCAGTACGGCGGGCGGTCTGTCCCGGTTTGACCCTGATTCCGGCGTCTTCAGGAACTACGACGTGAGCGATGGACTGCACGGGTACGAGTTCACCGGTGCCAGCTGCCAGAGCAGCGATGGGATGATGTTCTTCGGGGGCATCAACGGCTTCAACGCGTTCGCGCCCGATGGCGTGGAGGACAATCCGTATCCTCCAAACGTCCTAGTGACGTCCATCACGCAAGGGGGCAGGGAGGTGGTCGCCGGGCGCGCCATCGAAAGCGTGACGGACATCAGACTAGCCTGGCCCAACAACCTGTTCGAGTTCGGTTTCGTGGCACTGAACTACCACCAGCCGGAGAAGAATCAGTACGCATACATGCTAGAGGGGTTCGACCGCGACTGGGTGACGGTGGGTACGCGGCGCTTTGGGCGCTACACCAACCTTCCCGGAGGAACCTACACGTTGCGGGTCAGGGGCTCCAACAATGATGGCATCTGGAATGAGGAGGGCGTCTCGGTGAGGGTCACCGTGGTGCCGCCATTCTGGGCGACGGCGTGGTTCAGGATCGGTGCCGTGGCAGTGGTTGTCGTGGGAGCCGCCGCCGGCTATCAGCTCCGAGTACGCGGGCTAGAGGCCAGAAGCCGCGATCTAGAGAGGCTGGCGGCCGACAGAACGGTAGCCCTTTCCCGCGCCAATGAGCTTCTGCGGCAGGAGATCGCGGAACGCGAACGGGCGGAGGAGGCACTAGCCCGGCGGGCGGCGGAGGCTGCCGTGGCTGCCGAGAGAAGTCGTCTCGCCCGTGAACTGCATGACGCTGTTACGCAGTTGCTATTCTCCGCCAGCCTTATCGCCGAAGCCCTGCCCGGCATCTGGGAGAACGACGTGGAGGAGGGTAGGGAGCTGTTGGCGGAGCTGCGGAGACTGAGCCGTGGCGCGCTTGCCGAGATGCGCACTCTCCTCCTGGAGCTGCGACCAGCGGCCCTGACAGAGACCCGGCTCGCGGAGCTGCTGCACCAACTCGCTGAGGCCGCCGCTGGCCGAACGGATGTGTCCGTCAAGGTGAAGGAGGATGGGGAACCTTCACTGCCGCGTGACGTTCACGTGGCGCTGTACCGCATTGCTCAGGAGGCTTTGAACAACGTCATCAAGCATGCCCACGCCAAGCACGCGGAGATCAGCTTGCGGTGCACACCGTACGGCGGTGGGGAGGATGGCCGACAGCAGGTCACGTTGTCGGTGCGCGACGACGGACGCGGTTTCGACCCCGCACGCATGCCCCCGGACCATATGGGGCTCGGGATCATCAGGGAGCGCGCAGACCGAATAGGCGCTGAGCTGGGCATCGAGAGCCAGACCGGGCGAGGAACGGAGGTGATGGTCAGATGGATAGGACCGCGGCCGTGATCGAGCGGGAAGCTATTCGGGTGATGATCGTCGACGACCATACGATGGTACGCCGGGGGCTGGCGGCGATGCTACGCGTCAAGCCGGACCTGAAGCTGGTCGGTGAGGCAAGCGACGGTCGGGAGGCGCTGCGCGTGTGCGATGCCGTCCAGCCGGACGTTATCCTGATGGACCTGGTGATGCCCAGGATGGACGGCACGACGGCCATCCGGGCTTTGCGGAGGCAGTGGCCAGGCATCCGGGTCATCGTGCTGACCAGTTTCAAGGAGCGCGACCTGGTGCAACAGGCCCTTGAGGCCGGGGCGATCAGCTATCTGCTGAAGGACGTCTCGATTGACGATCTGGCCCAGGCGATTCGAGCGGCGCGGGACGGGAAGTCGACTCTGGCGCCGGAGGCGACGCAGGCGTTGATCCAGGCCGCCAATCAGGGGCCTCGCCTGGGGCACGATCTCACACCGCGCGAGCACGAGGTTCTGGAGCTCCTGGTGGAGGGGTTGACCAACCCGGAGATCGCCGAGCGATTGGTGATCAGCGCCTCGACGGCGCGTGCGCACGTCAGCAACGTCCTGTCCAAGCTGTGTGTCTCGAATCGTGCCGAGGCGGTAGCCCGGGCGTTTCGGCTCAACTTGGTCAAGTGACCTATCCGCGCATGGTACGGAAGACCAACACGGATATTGGACTGTTGTCTAGCTCCAAGACACTACGGATGCCCGATGCGTATGGGAGGTGGATAGGGTACACTTAGCTTGTCCAACCAGTCTAACAAGGCAACGGCTCGGGTGGCCTGAAGGCGGTTGGTAGGTACCACTTCTTGCGATCGGGGGCAGTCCAAACGGGGTTGGACTGCCCCTGGTGCGTTCTAGGGGGAAAGCACCTCGGCGCCGCAGACGCGTGGACAACGAGGTGGGTCGGCCCTAGACTTGAGGGCAGTAGAAAGATGAAGGCCGGGCAGGGCCCGGCCTCCAGGGTTAGGTTGGACGCTCCACTGAACGGCTGTGGCCACAGCTCGATCAGCTAGCACGGGCTTGACTGTCGTGATGTCCTCTCACAAGAGGTCCGATGCGCCTTGTCGTGCCCGCGTCCGACCCGCCGAATTATAGCACGGATAGGTGGGCAGCGTCAAGAACCGCCGGGCATCGGCAAGCCTGGTCACGGGACTGCTTAGCGGATTGGAGGTGAGAGTTTGCGGAGTTCGAGCGATCTGAAGGAAGACGCCCTCGCCCGATCGATCAGCTGGGCACTGACCTGCACATATCGAGTCGCACAACCTTCGGAGCAAGTGTGGGAGTGCATCTCCGGTCGCGCTGCCAGGTCCTATGGAGCCACCGACTGGGGACGGTATCGGAGGATTCAACCACGTGATCCCATGGTGGGGCTGGAGCCCCAGCTGGGCCCGGCCCGAGTCTCGCCGAGAAGGAGGTGAAGCATTGACATAGGTTAGCCCTGCACCTGTACGAGTGGTAGGAGGATTGCCGTCCAGGTCAATGGATCCCCTAGGTGCTGGCTCGGTTAGCCTGGGCGGTCCCGGACGCTCCCCCACAGGCAACCACTCGGGGAATCCCTGCAAGTTCTGCCCATGCGAATCGGTCTAAGGAGGAGATGATGCGTCGCAGGAGATGGTCGGTAGCTCTAGCCGCAGTGACGATTGTGAGCCTGTTCCTAGGGGCCTGCGTGGCGCCTACGCCGGAAGTGGTCGAAGTTGAGAAGGAGGTCATGGTCGAGGTCACCAAGATCGTGGAGAAGGAAGGGGAGACGGTGGTCGAGCAGGTGGTCGTCACGGCCACGCCGGAGCCCGAACCGACGGAAGAGCCGGTGCAGGTGATCTCTCCCGACTTCAAGAACCCGGACACGTACGTGGTGGTCACCGGGGCCGGGTGGCCCGAGACAATGGACCCCGCCTGGGCCTACGACACGGCGAGCTCTGGCGTCCAGAACAACATCTACGAGGGGATGATCTGGTTCAAGAGGGACCGCACAGACGAGTTCGTGCCTGTCCTGGCCACAGACTGGGAGGTCAATGAGGCCGGCGACGTCTGGACCTTCAACATCCGCGACGGCGTCACATTCCACGAGGGTGGTGCTTTGGAGCCCCACGACGTGGCCTACTCGGTGCATCGCGCCCTGCTGCAGGACCGCATCGATGGCCCGCACTGGATGACGCTGGAGGCGTTCTTCGGGCTGTACACCATCGAGGGGCTGGCGACGCAAGTCGCCGGAGTGGAGGAATTCGAGGATGTGGATCCTGCCTCGCTCGTCGAGACTTGTGAGATGGTGAAGCAGGCCGTCGTCGCCGACGATGAGGCTGGCACGGTCACCTACAATCTGCACACGGCGACGCCCTGGTTCTTGGCGATGCTGGCCAACGCCTTCCTGGGTGCCACAGTGGATCAGGAATGGATGGCCGAGAACGGCGCCTGGGATGGCTCGTGCGATACCTGGGTGGACTACCACGATCCCGCGGTCCAGGACACGATTCTCTTCGACCAGGCCAACGGGACCGGGCCGTACACACTAGACCATTGGACGGCGGGCGAGGAGATCGTGTTGGTAGCGAACGAGGACTACTGGCGCACCGAGCCCATGTGGGAGGGTGGCCCCAGCGGTCCGCCGAGCATAAGGCGGGTGGTCATCAACAACATCCCCGAGTGGGGCACGCGCCGCGCCATGTTCGAAGCTGGCGACGCCGACTTCATCTACACGCCATCCCAGTACCGGCCGCAGCTCGAGCCCTTCTACGGCACGGTCTGCTATCCCGACGAGAGCTGCGAGGAGGTGAATCCTGACGGGTATATCCTGGCCTATCGGGACATGCCTGTCCCTGCCATGACGCCGGCGCAGTTCAACTGGCAGATCAACGTCGAGGGCGGTAACCCGTACGTGGGTAGCGGTCAGCTGGACGGCAACGGGATCCCGCCCGACTTCTTCGCGGACATCCACGTGCGCCGTGCCTTCAACTACTGCTTCGATTTCCAGGCGATGATCGATGAGGCGCTGGCGGGCGAGGGCATACAGGCTCAGGGTCCGATCATCCAGGGGATGATGGGCTATCGCGAAGGTGAGGCCCCGCTGTTCTCCTACGATCCCGACAAGTGCGTGGAGGAGTTCCAGCAGGCGTTTGACGGTCAGTTGTGGGATAACGGCTTCTATCTGCAGCTGGCCTATAACGAGGGGAACGACACCCGTCGTCTGTCCTCGGAGATCCTTAAGGCCGGCGTCGAGGCAGTGCACCCCAACTTCACGCTGGCCCTGGTGAACATGCCGTGGCCGGTGCTGCTCAACAGCCGGCGCCAGGGTGTGCTGCCAGTCTACGTTGGCGGCTGGCTGGAGGACTTCCACGACCCGCACAACTGGGTGCATCCATTCCTGCACTCCGAGGGCGGCTACGGGCGGGTGATCAACCTGCCGGAGGATATGGCTGCCGAGTTCGACGCCATGATCGAGGAGGCCGCAGCCCTGACCACCGTGGAGGATCGTCGCCCGATCTACGAGGAGATCCAGCTGAAGGCGCAGGAGGAGGCAGTGGTCATCTGGATGTACCAGCCCGTAGGGCGGTATCACCTCCAGGAGTCGATCAAGGGCTTCTACTTCAACCCAGCCTACTCGGGCAAGACCTACTCGTACGTCTACGCCCTGTCGAAGGAAGCGCCGTAGAGGCGCGATACCAAGAAGGTGCGACGCACTCCCGAAGTGCGTCGCACCTTGAGCCGGAGGCACTCACCGGACGCCCGCTGATCGTCTTGGAGGAGGATGACGCGTGACAACCTACATCGTTCGTCGCCTGATTGTTCTGCCCATTATCGTGCTCGGTGTGACGATGCTCATCTTCGCCATGCTCTCCTTGCTCACGCCCTACGAGCGCGCATCTCTGTATGTGTCGGACGTTCCCAAGCGGCAAGGCTCCATCGAGGGTATCATCGAGAAGTACGGGCTGGATGATCCTGTCTACATCCAGTATTGGCACTGGATGGTAGGACGGAAGGACGCCGAAACGGGAGAGATCCGCGGCGGGGTCCTGCGTGGTAGGCTCGGTTTCTCCAAGACCCTGGGTGGGCCCGTTCTGGAGGTGCTGCGGCGCAGGCTTCCGGCCACGGCGGAGCTGGCGGTGTGGGCCGCGGTTCCCATGATCGGCATGGGGATTCTTCTGGGCGTGCTCTCTGCGGTCCACCATAACCGGATAGTGGACCAGGTCCTGCGGGTGTTCAGCATCGTGGGCTGGTCGATCCCTACGTTCGTGTTTGGTCTAATCGTGTTGATGGTGTTCTATGCCAAGCTCGGCTGGTTCCCTACGGGCCGGCTCTCCGACTGGGCGTCGCAAATCGTCCAGTCGGACAGCTACCGCCAGCTGACGCATATGCATACCGTGGACGCAGTGCTCAACCTGCGATTCGACGTCTTCTTCGATGCGATGCGACACCTGGTGCTGCCCATCACCACGCTGGCATACCTGAACTGGGCGTACCTGCTGCGCGTCACCCGCTCGTCGATGCTCGACGTGCTAAGCCAGGAGTACCTGACCACAGCGCGCTCCAAAGGACTGATGGAGCGAATCGTGGTTATGAGGCACGCGCTGCCCAACGCGCTGATCCCGATCATCACCATAGGTGGACTGATCTTGGTCGGGCTCCTGAACGGCGTGGTGATCACCGAGACGATCTTCAACTACCCGGGCATGGGGTCGTTCCTAGCGTCAGCCGCGCTCTCCCTGGACGCGATATCTGTACTCGGCGTCACGCTCTTCAGCAGCCTCATTCTGGTGCTTGGCAACCTGGTCGTGGATGTGCTGTACGGCTTTGTTGACCCACGCATCCGGTTACAGTAACTGCCCCACCGGGCGGTGCCGCGGTTGAACTGACGGACTGCCCGAGGGCGAGCACCGGTGCCCTAACTGCCACAAGGATGTGCCGTGATGATAATCATCAAGAGACTACTGACCAATCCGACGTCTCTAGCCGGCATCGTACTGCTCTTTGCTTTCCTTGTCATGGCGATTGCGGCACCCTGGATTGCGCCACCACCCAAGAACGCGCGCGATCCGTACATGATACCGCGCGACGGTTTCAGAACGGAGCCGGCGGGACCCAGCGCGGAACACCCTCTGGGCACCACGGAGGGCCAGTACGACATCTTCTATGGCGTGGTATGGGGTACGCGTACCGCCTTTCGAATCGGCGTCGTCATTACAGTCTGCACGGCCATCATCGGGCTCACCGTCGGGTCAATCAGTGCCTTTTACGGTGGCCGAATCGACGACGTGATGATGCGCATCACCGAGGTCTTCCAAGCGTTTCCTTTCCTGCTGGCGGCTATCACGTTGACGTCCGTCCTGCAGACGATCTACGGTCGTGGAGAAGCAGGTCCACTGATGTTCCTGGCGAAGATCCTGGCGATGGTGACTTTTGGCAGCAATCCGACGAAGGATATCGATCCGGTGCAACTGCAGATCCTCACGGGTATGTTGGCCATCATCGCCTTCGGCTGGATGACCTACGCCCGCGTCATCAGGGGCAACATCATGGTCGTTCGTGAGGAGGAGTACGCTCTGGCGGCACGGGCCATAGGGGTCGGCAACCTACGTATCCTGGTGCGCCACTTGCTCCCGAACGCCGTGTTCCCCGTATTGGTGATCGCCTCCATGAACACCGGGTCATACGTGTTGAACTTCGCCGCGCTCAGTTTCCTGGGGCTGGGTGCGCAGAGGGGATACGCGGACTGGGGACAGATGATCAACTTCGCCCGCAACTGGATTCCTTCGCTGGCGCAGCATTGGCACATCGTGACCTATCCTGGTCTAGCGATTGTGCTCTTCGTGCTGGCCTGGAATCTGGTCGGCGATGCGCTCCGGGACATCCTCGACCCGCGGATGCGCGGGAACGGCAACGGGTTCTGACGAGCAATGAAAGCTGGGGCAGCCGAGGCACTCACCTGGGGCAGATCGACCGTGGCGCAGCGGCTCGTCGGGGCCCTGGTTATGGTGGCGGGGCTTGCCATGCTGTCCTTTGTGGCCCTCAACCTGGGCAGGGATGTCTCCTTGTGGTTCTTTGGCCGGCACATCGACGCGCAGGTGGTGGGCAAGTGGATTGAACGGGATGCGCAAGAAGGGGAAGGCGATCCAACCTTTCGCTACTACTTGCGCTATCGATTCCAGACGCCAGACGGCCAGGAGGTCACGGGGGTGTCCCGGATGGCCGCTCAGGAATGGTCTGCCGTCGAACACGTAGGTTCCGTCGACGTCGTCTCACCGGACGGAGCGGGAACCCTCGACGGCAGTGTCGGCGCGACAGAAGGTGCCGGCACGGTAGACGTCGTCTACTTCCCGGCATATCCAGCCCACAACCGGCTGGACGAGTCGCGGTTCGTGACCGTGGTTGCCTGCGCCTATGTGCCGCTAGTAGCGCTTGGGTGTACGGGCCTGGCGGCGGGCCGCCGTCTCCTCATGACCGGCTAGCGGTGCAGGAGGGCGTAGGCGGCGCTACGGCGAAGCTGGGGTCATCGATGCGCATCTTGCTCGCTGACGATCAGCCGAATGTGCGGTTCGCCCTGCGCGTGCTGCTTGAGCGGCAGCCCGGACTGGCGGTCGTGGGCGAAGCGACGGACAGAAACGACCTGATGGATCGCGTGGAGATGACGCTCCCCGACGTAGTGCTCCTGGGTTGGGAACTCCCTGGACTGATGTCGATGGGTTCCCTCTCGTCGCTGCGCCACATCCATCCCGACCTGCTGGTGATCGCCCTCAGCGGTCGTTCGGAAGCGCGTTTCGCAGCCCTGTCAGCAGGGGCGGACGCGTTTGTGAGCAAGGGCGACCCCCCGGAACGCCTGCTGGCGGCCATCAGGAACGGCGCCCCCTCGAAGGACTGAGCGCATCTGAGAAGCGCTGGGATTGGAACCGCAGAGTCGGTTTCTCAGGTGTACCGTTCCCCAATCCCATTCCCTTGCAGCCTGTCGACAGTAGACTAGTTCAACTGCGGTGGAATGCCATCGTGGCTGGCTTCCTCACGGTGCCACACATCACGCGTGTCTGGCCGGCCGGCACCGGTCTAGCCTCCGAGGCTGATGTCCTACCGCCTGGTTGCAGAATGCACCCAATCCAGGTATGATTGGCATGGGAGGTGGGCTATGGCTATTCTACACGTGCGGAATGTCCCTGAAGAGCTCCACGCGCGCCTGAAGCAGCGCGCGGAAGCACAGAATCGCTCGCTCACAGCGGAGGTGGTCACGTTGCTTACGTGGGCGGTTGAGGAAGCGGAGCGAGCCGCGGAGACGCCCTTGGAGTCGATTCGCGGTCGTCGGTACTTCGAGCCCGCTTCTGTCGGCGCACCGGACAGCACAACCCTGCTGCGAGAGGACCGCGAGCGATGATTAGCAATGCCGAGCTGGGCTTCGACTGCGTGGTCGATGCGAGTGTCGGCATCAAGCTGTTCCTCGTTGAGCCGCTCTCAGACCGCGCCGACGCGCTCTTCGGACACCTCGAGGACGATCCTCCGGCCCGGTTCTACGTGCCTGACCTCATCTTCATCGAATGCACGAACATCCTGTGGAAGTATGTGCGGCGCTTCGACTACCCTGCAGAGGCGGCAATTCAGGACATCGCGCAACTCAGACAGCTTCCACTTAGGGTTGCCTCGACATCGGCGCTGGCAGAGCGGGCTCTCGCCCTCGCCGTGGAGCATGGTAGCACGGCCTACGACGCCGCCTACGTGTGCCTGGCGGACCGGCTGTCCCTCCCACTCGTAACGGCCGATGAGATGTTGGTACGTCGCTTCACAGGGACGGATCTAGACGTGCGCTTCCTGGGCGATTGGCCTGCATAGACCCGAGGTCAGCGCACGTTCCCTCGAAGGCCGGCATAGGAACTCGCTCTTCCGGGCGCTGTACCTGTGCGGTGAGGGTGTCGGCCGTCCCTCCCGAGCCAGAGCTGTCGTAGCTGGCGATCCTCGCGAGAACGTATCCCCCGTAGCTGTGTGCCAGACGAAGCCTCCCCTTCAACCCGATCGACAACAAGGTCCCAAGATCGGAGCTGAGGGAACCTTCTCGCGATGTTTGGCGTCTTCAGGATGTAGCAGGCGTTGCGTGAGAGGGTATCTCAGCACAGGAGGCACCATCATGAAGACCACTTCTTCTGCCAGTAGTTCATCAGCCCGGGCCGATTCGAGACGGCGCTGGCTCAGAACCGGGCTCCATCTGCTCCTGGTGCTGGGCGTGGCGGCCGGCTTCGTCACGTTCCGCTGGGTCGCCACCGCGCCAGAAAGAGTCGATGCCCAGCGGACGATCCTGCTCGGCCCATCCCGACTGGCGCCAGACAGCGATGCCTCGCTGCGCGTGGTCGTTCAGGAAGCCGGCGACGGCAGACCGATCGACGGCGCGTTGGTGCAGGTCAGTCTGGCAGCGGCGGAGGGTCTGTCCCGGGCCGTGCCGCTGTACGAGGGGCATACTGACGGGGCGGGCAGCCTGCCGGTGCAGTTCCACGTCCCGGAAGATGCACCTCGCGACGCCTTGCTGATTGTCGAGACGCGGTCGGATGCCGGGAGGGATCGGCTGGAGCAGGCGGTGACGATTGAGCGCGAGTACCGGCTGTTGCTCATGACCGACAAGCCACTCTACCAACCGGGCCAGACGATCCACATGCGCGCCGTGGCGCTCGTCACCCTCGACCTGACGGCTGCTGCTGGTGCCGATGTCGATTTTCTGGTCGAGGACGCCAAGGGCAACAAGGTGTACCGGGACAGCGTCACGGCCTCCGCCTTTGGGGTCGCCTCCGCCGATTTTGCGCTGGCGGATATGGTTAACCAGGGAGATTATAAGTTAAGCGTGGCCATCGGCGAGACCCGCTCCGAGAAGACGGTCGAGGTCCGCCCCTACGTCCTGCCCAAGTTCGGCGTGGACGTTTCGAC